>NZ_LEKI01000087.1:0-23597 GCF_001029525.1 Nocardiopsis sp. RV163
GGCGCGGCGGGCCGGTGGGCGAGGGGCACCGGGACACACGCCCCGGTGCCCCTCGCCCACCGGGTCAGGCCGTCTGGACCGCGACCGGCGCGCCCTCGGAGGCCTGCACCAGGACGAAGCCCTGGCCCTCGAAGGAGAGCTGGAGGGCCTCCCCGCTGCCCCGGCCGATGAGCGCGCCCGCCTTGGCCGTGCGGCGCACGCCCGTGCTCAGCGAACTGGACCAGGCGACCGCGGAGTCGGTGTCCACGAAGGTCGGCTGGTCGACGTTGATCAGCACCGGGGCTCCGTGGCAGGCGATGGCCACCCTGCCCCGGCCGCTGAAGACCGTGTTGAAGAGCCCCCCGGCGGCCATGCCCGCGCCCTCCACGCGTCGGATGTCCCAGCTCAGCCCGGCCTCGAAGGCGAGCACGTTGTCGCCGTTGACCGTGAGGTGGTCGTCCTCCAGGTCCACCAGGTGCACGTCCCAGGCGTCGCGGGCCAGGAACACGTCGCCGCGCCCGGACACCTTCATCAGCGGCAGTCCCTCACCGGTGAAGGCCTTCTTGAAGAACTTGCTGACGCTGCCGGACCCCTCATAGGAGAAGTCGACCTGGCCCTGGTAGGCGACCATGGCGCCCTGGCGGGCGAAGAACTCGCCGTTGAGGCCCACCCGGAGCATCTTGTGGTTCTGCAGGTGCATACCCGGCTCGCTGGTCTCCTGGGCCTGCTGGAAGAGGTTGCTTCTCATGAACGTGTCCCCCATCGACGGTCTGGCTGTTTCACCCGGTCAGACGCTCCGGAACCGGAAAGGTTCCGCCGGGGGCCCGCCGTTTTCGGTCAGTCGGCGGACACGACCCCGTGCGCCAGGTCGTAGACCCGGCGCTTGGGGACACCGAACTCCCTGGCCACACGGGTGATCGCCTCCTTGCGGCGCACGCCCTCCTCCTCCAGGCCGGAGACCGCGGCGACCAGGTCGGCGTCCCCGACCGTCCCCGGGTCACGGCGGGCGCCCTCCACCACGAGCGAGATCTCGCCCCGCACCCCCTCGGCGGACCAGACCGCCAGCTCCCCGAGGCCGCCCCGGCGCACCTCCTCGTAGGTCTTGGTCAGCTCCCGGCACACGGCGGCGCGCCGGTCGGCGCCGAAGGCCGCGGCCATCGCCTCCAGGGTGGCGGCGACGCGGTGGGGGCTCTCGAAGAACACCATCGTGCGGCGCTCGGCCGCCAGGTCGGCCAGGTAGCCCGACAGGCCCTTGCGCGGCGGGAAGCCCTCGAAGCAGAAGCGGTCGGTGGGCAGGCCCGAGACCACGAGCGCCGTGGTGACCGCGGACGGCCCCGGTATGGCGGTCACCGGGATGCCCTCTCCCGCGCAGGCGGCGGCCAGCCGGTAGCCGGGGTCGGACACCCCCGGCATCCCGGCGTCGGTGACGACGAGGACGTCGCTCCCCGCGCGCAGGTCCCCGAGCAGCTCGTCGGTGCGGCGGCTCTCGTTGGCGTCGTAGTAGGACACGACGCGGGCGCCCGCCTCCCCGCCCAGGCGCACGTCCGCGCGGGAGGCGAACTGGCGTAGCCTTCGGGTGTCCTCGGCGGCGATGACGCGGGCGCCCTCCAGCGCGCGCAGCAGCCTGGGCGGCGCGTCATCCACGTTCCCGATGGGCACACCGGCGAGCGTCAGGGTTCCCCTCCCCCCACTCATCCCAGCTCCACCCTCTACCACTGTGATCCCCGTCCTGTCGCGCTACGGTTGGCTCATCACGCCATCCGAAACCTGGTTTCGTGGTCCGTCCGCAAGGGACAACCATCTCCGACCCCAACCTACGAGCCGAGATGACCACCACCGCACCTTTCTCCGAGGCAGAGCCCTCGCCCTCGCCGCGGTCGGCGCGGATACGCGCCCGCTTCCTGCCCGTCAACCCCGCGCCCCGCTGGCTGGGCTGGCTGGGCGCCTTCGCCGTCGCGCTGTTCGCCGGGGCGCTGAGGTTCTTCAACCTCGGCCAGCCGGACCGGATCTACTTCGACGAGACCTACTACGCCAAGGACGCCTACGGGCTCCAGCACTTCGGCTACGAGCACGAGACCGTCGAGGAGCCCGTCGAGGCCGACGACCTGCTCGCCCAGGGGTACCAGGACATCTTCACCGGCGCGGGCGACTTCATCGTGCACCCGCCGGTGGGCAAGTGGATGATCGCCCTGGGCGACTGGCTGTGGTCGCTCCTGCCCTTCGGCACGACCATGACCCCCGAGGCCTGGCGGTTCGCCTCCGCCGTGGCCGGGGTGCTCTCGGTCCTCATCCTGGTGCGGCTGGCCACGCGGATGACCCGCTCGGTGCTGCTTGGCTGCACTGCGGGTCTGATCATGGCCCTGGACGGCCTGCACTTCACGCTGAGCCGCATCGCCATGGTGGACATCTTCCTCACCCTGTGGGTCCTGGCCGGGTTCGCGTGCCTGGTGATCGACCGGGACGGCACCCGGGAGCGGATGGCCCGCCTGGCGGAGGCGGGCGGGGACCTGGCGTCGATGCGCTGGCTGGGGATGCGCTGGTGGCGGCTGGCGGCCGGACTGTGCTTCGGTCTGGCGGTGGGCACCAAGTGGTCGGCCCTGTTCTTCGTCGCGGCGTTCGGCCTGCTCACGGTGGCGTGGGACTACGGGGCCCGAAGCAGTGTCGGCCAGCGCGGCTTCTTCTGGCGGTGGCTGGGCATCGACGCGATCCCGGCGTTCGTACAGACCGTGGTGGTCGCGGGGGTCGTCTACCTGGTCTCGTGGTCGGGGTGGCTGTTCACTCGCGGCGGCTACAACCGCGACTTCGCGGACGGCATGCTGCCCGAGTGGGTGCCCGGCCTCCTGAGGGAGCCCGTGGAGGCGCTGTGGAGCCTGGTGGACTACCACCAGCGGATGATGACCTTCCACACCGACCTGACCAGCGACCACGCCTACATCTCCGCGCCGTGGGAGTGGCTGGTCATGCGCACGCCGGTGATGTTCCACTACAACGGCGAGGTCGCCTCGTGCGACACGGGCGACTGCGTCACCTCGGTGGTCTCCATCGGCACGCCGGTCATCTGGTGGTCCAGCCTGCTCGCGCTGACGGTGATGCTCGGCTGGTGGGTGACCTTCCGCGACTGGCGCGCCGGGGCGGTGCTGCTGGCCGTGGCCGCGGGGTGGCTGCCGTGGTTCGCCTACCCGGACCGGCCCATGTTCCTGTTCTACGCGGCCCCGCTGCTGCCCTTCCTGGTCCTGGCGATCGTGCTGGCACTGGGCCTGGCGATGGGGGCCGGGGAGGACAGTCCGCGCTTCGCCCCCTACACGCGAGCGGTGGGCGGCATCGTCTACGGCGTGGTCCTGCTGTTGATCGTGGCCAATTTCGCCTACTTCTACCCGGTGTTGTCGGCGTATCCGATCGACGAGGGTATGTGGCGTGAACGCATGTGGTTCGACGTGTGGATCTACGGCAACGGCGGTTAGTGAACGGCGTCCCGGCGCGCCCGTATCAGCCATGCCCCATTAGTGGCACGGCGAACGGAAATCAACAGTTGCGAGTTGCCGAAACAGGACAGGGAAAGAGCGCGATTCCCGCGTGGAGGGCCTCGGCAGGGCGGCACCCTCCCTGGTACTGTCAGCAACTGGTTGCTGTTGTAGTTTCCATGGATGCCCGGGGCGCCTCGCGGAACTTCACGTGGGCGCTCGCCGGTGCGGGATTCACCCGCCGGTCAGGCGCCCGGCGGCCCGGGGCCAGCAGGGTGCGGCCCCGCAGTAGTCCCCAAGGGAGTGCACATGGCTCAGGGCACCGTGAAGTGGTTCAACTCTGAGAAGGGTTTCGGGTTCATCGCCGTCGAGGGCGGTCAGCCCGACGTTTTCGTCCACTACTCGGCGATCTCGGGCACCGGCTTCCGGAACCTGGAAGAGGACCAGAAGGTCACCTTCGACATCATCCAGGGCCCCAAGGGCCCGCAGGCCGCTGACGTCAAAGCGGTCTAGAGTCGTCCTTTCCACGCGGTCGACGGAGTTCCCGGTCGCCCGACGGCACCGTCCGCGTCCGCGTTCCCTTACTTGACGGCGCACCCGAGCAGCCGGGACCGGGTGGAGCGCCCGCGCCCAGCCCTCCGCTCGTCGAGCGGGGGGCTGGCCCGCGTCCACCCCCCTTCGGGGACGACCGGGGCGAGGTTACCCAAGCCTGCCGATACCGGTTAACCTGCTTGAAGCCGGTCGGTACACCGAAGGACTGAGGTCGCGCATGTTCAACATCAGCGGAGGAGAGTTCGTCGTCCTCCTCCTGCTCGCGCTGCTGATCTTCGGTCCGGACCAGCTGCCCAAGGCGGCGCAGCAGGTGGGCAGGGTGCTGCGCCAACTGCGGACGATGGCCAACTCCGCCTCCAACGACATCCGCGAGGGGCTGGGCCCGGAGTTCAAGGACTTCGACGTGCAGGACCTCAACCCCCGGCGCTTCGTGCAGAAGCACTTCTGGGAGGAAGAGGATCAGGAGAGCAAGCCCGCGGCCCGGCTGAACGGCAAGCGCCCGCCCTTCGACGACGAGGCCACCTGACGCGGCCGCCCGGCCGGAGCGCCCCCTCCCCGCGCGTCGGCCTCATCCCACGAGCATGAGCACGAAGAGGACCAGGCCCAGCAGGATCACCGAGCCCACGATGATCGCCGGGGACCCGAAGGCCAGCACCAGGACCTCCACCGCCAGCGCCCCGCCGAAGGCCCCGGCCAGCCAGGGCCAGCGCGGGCCCGGCTCCCAGCCGTGGCGGCGCTCTCGGTTGAGCGTGACCAGGAACGCGCCCCCGATGAGCAGCCAGAACGCCAGGTGGGCGAGCGCGCGGGTCTGCGGATCGACGTAGTCCGCCATCCCGCCGACCACCATCACGTAGGTCGTCGTTCCCGCGAGCAGCCGCCAGTGCCCGCCCGTCCTGCGGGCGGGGATGACCTTGCGCCGGGCCGGTGTGGTGCGCCGGAAGCGCTCAGCCGCGACCACGGGCTCCTCCTCCGCCGGTTCGACCGCGGTCTCACGCGGCCCGGGAAGCGGGGGCTCGGGGGGCGGCGGCTCGTACCCCCCCGCCGGTGCGGTCTCCGGCGGCGGCCGGTGCTCCCGCGGCGTGGCCGGGGGGTCCTGGGGCGGGAACTCTTCGGGGTGGTATCCGCCGGGGTACTTCGGGGAGTCGGACACGGTCCGCCCCTTCACGGTCGCGCGGTGGGCCCCTGCCGGGGCCGGGGTTCGGTGTCCGGATCCCTACCCGGTGCCGCGCTCGGTCAAATCCCCGTCCTCGGTCCTTCCGGCGGCGGTGCGGTACGGACGGCGGGAGCCGGGACGAAGAAGGACCCGACCGGCCCTCGGGGGTCCGGTCGGGTCCCTGTGCCGGGGTTCGGCGGAACCCTTTCGGCGGGCTGGTTACAGCCAGGACCACCCGCTGTCACGGGCGGTAATCACGTGCGTGGTCATGGCATCTACCTTTCGTATTGGCTTCCAGCCCATCCCGGAACCACAATGGCGCAGAACTCTCTCGATCCGCAAGACCCGTGGACGAATGTTCATTGTTTCATGGCACGGGCACTACCGAGGCCCGCTGAAGCATGGCTCAAATAACCGAAACCTGACCTGTTTCCCCAGTTCAGAAGGGCTTCCATTGCCGCAGGCAGAACACCTGACAGCTTGGCGGCCTGCAAAAACAAGACATGCTCCAGGTCAAATCCACACCATGAATATAACGGAGAGCGACGGCGTTCCCATTTCCCTGGGACGGGAAATCGGGATATCCGGCGGCGCACTTGGGGCGACCCCGGAGATCAACACGGGCTGTTACCAGGGAGAACCTGTTGAACTTAATGTCGGAAAGCAGAGCTATGCCCAGCTTTGCACCATCACATCCGTTCTGCCTGAACGTGACTCTGCGTCATGGCGCCCCCGGTCCAGCCACCCGGGCGCACCCCCGGAGAGGGGCCTCCAGAACAGGTGTTTCGGTCATGCACGAAACCGCATATCCCGTCCCCCCTTCTCTGCCCCATTGCGGCGGCGCCCTTCCGCGGCCGTTCCCCGGTGCCGTTCGCACCGTTTCCCCCGGACGCGCCCGGGGTAGCGGGCGGTGAGTTCTTCCGTTACCACTCCGCTCACCGAGCGCACATGAGACAATGAGCAGCCCCAGCAGGAGGTCTCCATGCGCGTCTCTCTCCCCCGGCCGGCCCTTCTCCTCCTGGTCGGAGGTTGGACATGCCCGCACCGCGTCCGCCCGGACAGACCCGGCTCGCCGGTGCGCGAGAGCCCGTCACTCGGCCAGGGACGGGACGGGTAGACGACCCATGAGCGCACACCCCCTCTTCCCCGCGCAGGCCCCCTGTCCCGGGGAGCCCGCCGCTCCGTCCGCCCCGATCCGCGCCATGGTCGTGGACGACCACGCGCTGTTCCGCCGGGGCCTGGTCTCGGTCCTGGACGAGGAGCCCGACATCGACGTGGTCGACGAGGCCAACGACGGGGAGGAAGCCGTCCGCCTGGCCGCCGAACTGCGTCCGGACGTGGTCATCATGGACGTGATGATGCCGCACACCAGCGGCATAGACGCCTGCTCGCGCATCCGTGAGGCGGTGCCGAACACCAGGTTCATCATGCTGACCATGAGCGACGACGAGAGCGACCTCTTCGACGCCCTCAAGGCCGGGGCGACGGGCTACCTGCTCAAGGCCATCTCGGTGACCGAACTCGCCGAGGCGGTGCGCGCCATCGTCAAGGGCGACTCGTTCATCAACCCGGCGATGGCCACGAAGCTCATCGGTGAGTTCGCCGAGCTGGCCAAGCAGGAGAGCGCCCCGCCCAGCCGCGCGACCATCCCCGAGCTGACCCGGCGCGAGACCGAGGTGCTCAAGCTGCTGGCCCGCTCCCTGAACAACCGGGAGATCGGGGAGCGGCTGTTCATCACCGAGAACACCGTCAAGAACCACGTCCGCAAGATCCTGGAGAAGCTCCAGGTGCACTCGCGCACCGAGGCCGCCATCTACGCCGTCCGGGCCGAGTACGTCTCCGGGCGCTGAGACCTCCCGGCCGCGCCGCGCCCGGCCCGCGACCGCCAGCCGGGCGCTGGGGCCCGTCCGCCATCGGGGGCGCCGGGAGGGCCCGCGCGGGCGCGTCCTGCGCGCGGCGGACCGCACAGGGGCGTCGGCGCGGTTCGGCTCGCGCCCCGCGGCCGGTCGGGAGCCGGGCGGCCCTACTCCCCGGCGGAGGGGTTCCGGCCCGCGCAGGACGTGCCGAAGAGCAGCCCGGCGCTGCGGCGGGTGACGGTGAGCAGGTCGGTGTCGCGGAACAGGTCCCCGAACCCCGAGCCCTCAAGGTTCCCCGTGAGGGAGAGCGTGGCGATGCCGTGCACGACCGACCAGCCCGCGACCATGGCGGCGGCCGCGTCCTCTACCTCCCTCCCCTCCTCGGCCAGGGACTCCACACCGGCGCGGAGCTCGTCGAAGGCCGCCGTGCGCGCGGCGTTCAGCTCGGCGTGGTCGTCGCTCAGCAGGCCGGGAGCGAACATCACGTCGAAGTGCGCCGGGTGGCCGGTCGCGAAGCGCACGTACTCCACACCCGCCTCCAGGAAGCCTCCGCCGGACTCCCGGTTGGCCCGCAGCCGCGCGGCCAGTTCGCGGAAGCCCTCGGTGGCCAGGGCGTTGAGCACCCCCTCGCGGCTGCCGAAGTGGTGCCGGGGGGCGGTGTGGCTGACCCCGAGTTCGAGCGCCAGCGAGCGCAGGCTGAAGGAGTAGGGCCCCTCCCTGGCGATGACCTCGGCCGCCTTCTCCAGGACGGCGGCCCTGAGGTTCCCGTGGTGGTATCCGTCTGCCATGACCCCGCACCCTACGACGGCGGGTTGCCACTGTAAAGATCGCCTAGGCCTGCCCCGCAGCGGAGGCGGGGAGTAGGCTGGAGGGGTACCGGCCGCCCCGCGACAGGGGATAGCCGCTTCGCCGGTGACACTCGGGGCTCCGGTCCGGAAACGACCTCCCGCCGCAGGGAACAGCAGCACCGCCTCCGGACCGGACCCCGCCCTGCCGGGCGCCGTGCGGGCCCCTCCGCACCGGAGATCTCCCGGGACCGCCCCCCGAACACGGCGAAGGCCCCTCCCGTACCCGGGAGGGGCCTTGCTGTCTGCGGTGGAGCTATGGGGATTTGAACCCCAGACCCCCTCGATGCGAACGAGGTGCGCTACCGGACTGCGCCATAGCCCCGAAGACGTGATCCACATTAGCAGGAAACCCGGAGTGGTCCGAACCGGCTTCTCCCGGATCGGCTCCGGACCGGGGCCGCCGGTCAGGCCCCGGGCCCGGTCAGTCCCCGGCCGCCCGCAGCCGGGCGTCCGCGTACTGGTCGTAGACCTGGCTGCGCCGCTCCTTGAGCGCGATCACCTCGGCCTCCCGCTCGGCTTCGCGCCGCCGCTCCGCTTCGTCCCGGCGGGCGCGCAGGACCTCCCGGCGGCGGGCCCGCAGGGCCGCTTCCCTGCGCTCGGCGTCGGCCTTGGCCGCCTCCCGGAGCAGGGCCAGGTGTCCGGCGAACAGCAGCACCGGCGGGACCGCCACCCACCAGGGCCCCAAGCCGAGGGCCACGGCCACGAGGGTGGCGGCGTTCACCAGGGTCAGCGTCGTGGTGCGACGGCGGCGGCGGGCGATGACGCGGGCGCGCGGCCCGGACTCGGCGCGGTAGCGCCCGGGACGCGGCGAGTCCCCGCCGTGCGCGGGGGCCTCCGCCGGGGCGGTGTCGTAATCGTCACGGCGCAGGACCCGGGTCTCGGTGGCGTCCGGGCCCTGCGCACGCTCCCCGGTGTCGTCCCGGGCCTCGGCCTCCGCGGGTTCGCCCTCCTCCCGCGGGTCCTCGTGGAAGGTGTCGGGGTCCTTCCGCAGCAGCATCGGCACCAGGACTATGAGCCACACCACCACGATGGTCAGGTACAGAGGAGAGCTGCTCATCACCCCTCCTCACGATGACGGCCACTGGACGTTGATCGACACCTCGTCGACACCGCGCCGCGTGGTGCCCCGGGGGACGGAGACGTCCCTCCGGGGAAGGCCGCCCCCGTCCCTCCCCGGACCCGGGGAGTTTCCGGTGCGCCATATCCACGCGTTGCCCGCATCGTCAATGCGTCTATGTTCCGCACGGTACGACCCCGTGTCCATAAATGCGCCACATTCCGACCGGAGTGTCGCAAGATTGTGGACTCTCAGTTTCGGACGCCTTGACCCCGGGGGTGAAAGCACAGGTCAGCCGGTGACTGCGGAGTGCAGTCCCAATTCAACGCAAAGTAATGAGTCAATGTCACTAAAGTCAGGTTTAAGCTCCGGATGCTTCTGTGATGTTGGCACGTTCAGTTCGGCTCCGGGTACGGACTCGCCGGATCGCGCGGATCCCGGCCGCCGTTCGGGTCCTGTGGCCCCAAAGCGGAACCCGGGCCGGAACCGGGTTCTCCGGAGGGCCCGGAAGAGGACCCGTGGCGCCACCGGTACATCAGCCCCCGGGGGACCTCCTCGGCGGTGATCGCGTAGCAGATGTGGTCGCGCCAGGCCCCGTCGATGTGCAGCTGTCTCCTGCGCACGCCCTCGTCGCGAAAGCCCAGTTTGGCGACCACGCGTCTGCTCGCCCGGTTCTCGGGCCGGACGTTGGCCTCGATCCGGTGCAGCCCGACGCGGAAGAAGGAGTGGTCCACGGCCAGGGCGACCGCGGTCGGGGTGATGCCGAGCCCGGCGTGGGCGCTGTCGATCCAGTACCCGACCTGCGCCGACCTGGCCGAGCCCCACACGATGGCCCCCACCGTGACCTGGCCGACGAACCTGTCGTCGTACAGGACCGCCCAGGGCATGGACAGGCCCTGCCTGGCCTCGTGGCGGATGGACTGGAGCATCGAGACGTAGGGGGTGAGCCCGGTGGTGCGCAGCGGCATCTCCGGATAGGTGGGCTCCCAGGGGCGCAGCCACTGCTCGTTGCGCGAACGCGTGTCCCGGAGCGCCGGGGCGTCGCGGAGCCGCAGTGGCCGGAGTACGACCGGGCCCTCCTGGAGGGTGACGGGCCACCCATGTCTGCGATTCACGACCGTCCCTTCGATGCCCTCGGCACCGTAGCCCAGCGCTGCGACACCGGACGCGGAGGCGTCGGGTTCCCGTCGCCGGTGACGGGCTCCAGTATTCCACTCCCCCGGGCGCGGCATGGCTGCGGTCACCCCAGCGGGCAAGAATCGGATGATTCTTAACTCCAATACTCCCGTACCGAAAACCGGCCCTACCCCAAGGAATTCTCAACGTTCGGAATGCCCGGGATGTGATTCCGGTCATTGTCCGGTGTCATTCGGAGCGGGCGTGGTCGCCTCCGCGCAGTTGGTCCACCGCGTGCCGCAGCACCGGCGCCAGCACCTCCATCCCGTCGGCGGCGCCGCCTCGGGAGCCGGGCAGGTTGACCACGAGCATCCGGTGCCCCCCGCGCTCGGCGACCCCGGCCAGGCCGCGCGACAGGATAGCCGTGGGCACGCCCTTGTCCCGGCCCGCGGCCCGCAGCGCCTCGGCGATCCCGGGGATCTCGTAGGACAGCAGCGCGCGCGTCACCTCGGGCGTGTGGTCGTGCGGGGTCAGCCCGGTCCCCCCGGTGGTGACGACGGCGTCGAGCCGCTCGTCCAGGGCGCGGCCGATGGCCCGGGCCACGGGTTCGCCGTCGGGGACCACCCACGGCCCCACGACCGCGCAGCCGATCCCGCGCAGCCCCTCGGCCACGACCGGTCCGGAGCGGTCCGGGTAGATTCCCGCCGCCGCCCGGTTGGAAGCCGTGACGACCGCCACGCGGGGGACCGGGGCGTCAGTCACCACGCCTCCAGCGGCCCTTCCTGCCTCCGGTCTTCTCCTCGACGCGCACCCCGGTGACCTCGGCCGCCGGGTCGATCGCCTTGACCATGTCCACCAGTCCGAGGGCCGCGGCCATGACGCAGGTGAGCGCCTCCATCTCCACACCGGTGCGGTCGGCGGTGCGGACCGTGGCACTGATGTCCACGCCCGCGTCCACGACGGTGAGGTCCACGTCCACCCCGTGCACCGCGATGGGGTGGCAAAGGGGCACCAGGTCGGGGGTGCGCTTGGCAGCCTGGATCCCGGCGATCCGGGCGACGGCCAGGGCGTCGCCCTTGGGCACCTCTCCCCCGCGCAGGGCGGCGACGGCCTCGGGGCCGAGCAGCACCCGGCCCGAAGCGGTGGCGGTGCGCGCGCTCACCGACTTCTGCGAGACGTCGACCATGCGGGCGGCGCCGGATCCGTCCAGGTGGGTGAACCCTGAGGGGTGGTCGGCCCCCTCCCGCCGTGGGGTGTCGGTCATGGGCCCGCCAACTCCTCCGCTCGGAACGCGGGACGCGGCCGGTCGGCCTCGTCCGGGCGCGCCGGAGCGCGCCACCACGACCGTACGGCACTCCCGGGGCCCCCGGTCCACGGGTCCGCGGCCCCGGGCGGGGACGGCTCAGGCCGGTTCGGGCAGGCGCACCACCTGGACGCGGCTGCCCGCGGCCAGTTCGGTCACCTCCTCGGGCACGACCACGAGCGCGTTGGCCCCGGCCAGGGCGGACAGTTGGTGCGAGCCCTGGTGCGACGCCGGGGACACCGTGGGCTCGGCGTCGCGACCGTAGGGGGACTCCTCCAGCACCGCGCGCAGGAAGGAGCGGCGCCCGGGCGGGGAGGTGACCGGCGAGGTGAGCAGGGCGCGCATGCTCGGCAGCGGCCGGGGGTCGAGCCCGCGCAGGCGGCGCAGCGCGGGCCGGACGAAGACCTGGAAGGACACGAAGGCGCTCACCGGGTTGCCGGGCAGCGTGATGATGGGGGTCCGGTCCGGGCCGATGACGCCGAAGCCCTGGGGCTTGCCCGGCTGCATCGCCACCTGGACGAACTCCACGGTGCCCTCGCGGACGAGCACCTCCTTGACCACGTCGTGGGCGCCCATGCTCACGCCGCCCGTGGTCACCACGACGTCGGCGCGCACCAGCAGGTCGTCCAGCGTGTCGCGCACCGTCTGGGGGTGGTCGCCCACGAACCCGTGGCGGTGCACCTCGCACCCGGCGTCGCGCGCGGCGGCGGCGATCATGAAGCTGTTGGACTCCCAGATCTGGCCGGGGCCGAGTGGGCGCCCGGGCTCGACCAGCTCCTCGCCGGTGGAGAGCACCATCACGCGGGGGCGGGCGTAGACCGGCACCGAGCGGCGACCGACGGCCGCCAGGACGCCCATCTCCCCCGGGCCGACTCGCACGCCGGGCCGCAGCACGGTGGCGCCAGCGGTGACGTCGTCCCCCGCGCGGCGCACGGCGTTGCCCTCCTTCACCGGCCGGTCGAAGGCCACGCTGGCCGTGCCGCCGTCGGTCCACTCGACCGGGACCACCGCGTCCGCCCCCGAGGGCATGGGCGCGCCGGTCATGATCCGGGCGGACCTGCCCGGCAGGACCGCCGTCGGCGAGGGGTCCCCCGCCGGGATGTCGGCCACGACCGGCAGCCGCACGGGGTTGTCCGGCGAGGCCGACTCCAGGTCCGCGGCGCGCACCGCGTACCCGTCCATGGACGAGTTGTCGAACCCCGGCAGCGACACCGGCGAGGTGACGGCCTCGGCCAGCACGGTGCCGTGTGCCTGGAGCAGGTCCAGCTCGGTCGGCACGGGGTCGGGGATCAGTGCCAGGACGTCGGCGACGTGCTGTTCGACGCTCTTCACGGGGTTCCTCCCGGTTCGCGGTTCCTGTGGTGGCCCCGCCTCCCCTCCCTCAGGAGACGGCTCACGCCCCATTCTTGCCGTGTCCGGCCCCGTATGCGGCGCGCCGGGCCACGGCCGGGGCGCCCGGGGTCCCCGATCAGGGGCGCTGGGCCCGCGCGCGGTCGACGAAGTCGCGCAGCCAGGGCAGCAGTTCGTCGGCGAGGTCGGGGCGGCGGCAGGCGAAGTCCACGACCGTGCGGATGTAGTCGGCCTTGTTGCCGGTGTCGTAGCGGCGGCCGCGGAAGAGGACGCCGTGCACCGTGCCGCCGTCCTCGGGCTTGCGCCGGGCCAGCTCGCGCAGGGCGTCGGTCAGTTGGATCTCGCCGCCCCGGCCGGGCGGGGTCTCGTGCAGGACGGGGAATACCGCCGGGTCGCAGACGTAGCGGCCGATGATCGCCCAGCGGCTCGGCGCCTGCTCGGGAGCGGGCTTCTCGACCAGGTCGGTGACGGTGACGACGTCTTCCTCGTCGGTGGGTTCGATGCCCGCGCACCCGTAGAGGGACACCTGCTCGGGCTCGACCTCCATGAGGGCGACGACGCTGCCGCCGTGGCGCTCGCGCACCTCGATCATGCGGCGCAGCAGGTCGGCGGACTCGATCAGGTCGTCGCCCAGCAGGACGGCGAAGGGGTTGTCGCCCACATGCGCCTCCGCGCACAGCACCGCGTGGCCCAGGCCGCGCGGCTCGCCCTGGCGGACGTAGTGCACCTGGGCGAGGTCGCTGGACTCGCGCACCGAGCGCAGCCGGGCGTCGTCGCCCTTGGCCTCCAGCGCCTCCTCCAACTCGTAGGCCCGGTCGAAGTGGTCCTCGATGGAGCGCTTGCTGCGGCCCGTGATCATCAGTACGTCCTGGAGGGAGGCGGCCACCGCCTCCTCCACGACGTACTGGATCGCGGGCTTGTCCACGATCGGCAGCATCTCCTTGGGCGTGGCCTTGGTCGCGGGCAGGAAACGCGTGCCCAGGCCCGCGGCGGGTACGACCGCCTTCGTGACGGACACGGAACCGGAGGGCCGCTTCTGGTCGGTGGAGTCGTTCATGTCGGCACTTTAGGCCAGCGGTCGGCCGTCTCCGCGCCTCCACACACAGGGGGGCGCCAAGAAGTACGGATCGTTTCGGGCCGCGGAGGGCGGCCCGCCACCGCGTGTTCACCGCGCGGGGCAACCGGCCGGTTCGGTGCGGTGCCAGACTGGGGCCATGGGTGAGAGCGAACCGCGTGGGGCCAAGGCCGGGTTGCGGAGGGGTTTCCTGGAGCGGCGGCGCGCCCGGGGCCCCGAGGAGCGCGCCCGGGCCGGGTCGGCGGTCCGCGACGCGCTGCTGGACGTCCCATGGCTGGCCATGGGCGGGACGGTCGCCTGCTACTACTCCGTGGGCGGGGAGCCCGACACCCGCAAGCTGGTGGCGGCGCTGTGGAAGCGCGGCTCCTACGTGCTGCTGCCCGTGTTCCTGCCCGGCGGCGAGCTGGACTGGGCCGCCTTCGACGGGCCGGACTCCCTGGCCCCGGCCGGACACGGGCTGCTGGAGCCAGTGGGCCGCCGTTACGGGCCAGACGCGCTGGCCCGGGCCGACGCCGTGGTCTGCCCGGCCTTGGCCGTGGACCGGCGGGGGACGCGCCTGGGGCGCGGCGCCGGGTGCTACGACCGCGCGCTGGCCCGCAAGGGGCCCCACGCCCCGGCGATCGCCCTGGTCCACGACGAGGAGTTCGTGGAGTCCCTGCCCGCCGAGCCGCACGACCGGCCGGTGGACGCCGTGGTCACCCCGTCCGGCGGGGTGCGGGTCCTCGGCGCGGGCGTGTGGCCGGGCGGACCGGCCGAACGGGAGCGGCTGAGCGGGAGGGGCTGAGCGGGAGCGGCCGGACCGCGGGGGCTGGAGACGCGGGCGGGATTAACCCGGGCCCCGGGGGCGTTGTCGCTGGCGGTCGCGCTCCGGCGGCGCCCGACGCCCGGCCGTTCGCGCCCCCGCGCCGCTCCCCGTGGGCGAGGCCCTGTCACGGCTCCGGTCGGCGAGCGCGTACTATTTAGCAGTCAACGGGCGAGAGTGCCAGCAAGGAGGACCCGAACAGTGCCTACGTACCAGTACGCGTGCACCGAGTGCGGCGCCCAGATGGAGGTCGTGCAGAGCTTCAGCGACGACGCTCTGACCGTCTGCCCCGAGTGCGAGGGCCGCCTGCGCAAGGTGTACTCCGCCGTGGGCATCGTCTTCAAGGGCTCCGGCTTCTACCGCACCGACAGCGGCAAATCCTCCAACAGCTCCGTGCTGACCGGCTCGGGCTCCTCCGAGAGCAAGGACAGCGGGAACTCGGACTCCACCGACTCCTCCTCCGCCTCCTCGGACGCCAAGAGCTCCTCATCGGACACCGGCGGCAGCACCACGAGCAAGGCCCCCAGCACCAGCGCCACCGCCGCGACGAGCTGACCCGCCGGGCCGTTGACCGCCACCGCGCCGCCGACCCCTCGGCGGCGCGCGGCACGTCCGGCCCCGGCGAACGCTACGCGGCACGTCCGGCCCCGGGCCTCCCCCTCCGGCCCCCTCAGCGGTCCGACCCGGTGCGCGGCCCGCGCGATCGGGCCTGTGGACAACCTCCGAACGGCACCTCCGCAGCCTAGCGTTGAGGGTATGACCGACGCCGCACCCCTCCCCTACCGGCACCGTCGCGCGCTCACCCGGCTCCTGGACCGGCACCGGCGCGCCGTCGCCGCCCTCCTGGCCGCCGCCGCGCTCCTGAGCGCCGTCCTGGCCGTACGCCCTCCACCCGCGCCCGTCACACGTGTCCTGGTCGCCTCCCGCGACCTCGGAGCCGCGGACCACCTCACCGAGGGCGACCTCACCGCCCGGGACCTGCCCGCCGGGTCCGTGCCGGGCGGGGCGCTCGCGGCCGACACCGCGACCGCCGGGCTGCGCCTCAACGCCCCGGTGCGCCGGGGGGAGGTGATCACCGACGCCCGGCTCGCCGACCCTCCCGCACGGGCCTACGGCCCCGGCCTGGTCGCCGTCCCGGTGCGGGTGGCCGACCCCGGCGCGGTGGGCCTGCTCTCCCCCGGCAGCCGGGTGGACGTCCTCGCCGCCGGAGGGGGCGGCGACCTCGCGCC
Source organism: Nocardiopsis sp. RV163 (assembly GCF_001029525.1). NCBI lineage: Bacteria > Bacillati > Actinomycetota > Actinomycetes > Streptosporangiales > Nocardiopsidaceae > Nocardiopsis > Nocardiopsis sp. RV163. The sequence continues at coordinate 15,782 of NZ_LEKI01000087.1, forward strand.
GGCCCGGGCGGGCCCCGCCGTGGAGGTGGTCAGCGACCGCCCCGTCCTGGCCCTGCCGGAGGAGGAGTCCCCGGTCGGCGGGGAGGGCGGCGCGCTGATCGTCGTCGCCGCCACGCCCGTCGAGGCCAGGAGCCTGGCCGGCCACGCGGCCGGCTCGCGGCTGTCCATCACCATCCGCGGTTGACCGGCGACCTCCAGTGGGCAAAGCTGGCCGGGCGCCGCGGGCCCCCGCCAGGGGCCCCGCTCCGGCGCCCGTACGGACACCACGAGTATGTAGGGCTTGTATCCATGCAAGGCTTCAAGAAGTTCCTGCTCCAGGGCAACCTGGTGCAGTTGGCGGTCGCGGTCGTGATCGGCGCGGTCTTCGCCAACCTCATCACCGCGTTCACCGAGGGGTTCATCACCCCGCTGATCGGCATCTTCGGCGGGGTTCCCACCTTCAGCGACCTCTACTTCGAGATCAACGGGAGCCGGTTCCTGTACGGGGCGTTCATCGACGCGCTGGTCTCGTTCCTCATCACCGCAGCGATCCTGTACTTCTTCGTGGTCCTGCCCGTGGCCAAGGTGGTGGAGCGCTTCGTCGAGGCCGAGGAGGCCGTCACCCGCGAGTGCCCGCACTGCTTCAGCGAGATCAGCAAGAAGGCGTCGCGCTGCGCCCACTGCACCAGCGAGTTGGTGCCCGAGACCGCGGCCTGAGGCCGGTCGGACGCGCCGTGGGGCGGCCCCGTGCGGGACCGCCCCACGGAAGGGCCGGAGGTCAGCCGGTGTACTCCCAGTGCCAGGGCTCGAAGGGACTGGACTTGGCCCAGGCCGGGTGGTGCCAGCCGAAGTCGGCACCGTTGGCCTCCATCCAGAGCCAGCGGTCGGACCGGTAGTTCTGGATGCCGCAGCCGAGGTCGATCGCCTGGCCCAGGCCGTGGTTGCTCGTGCCGGGGACGGCCGCGAAGCCCGGCGCGACCTGTCCGTAGACCCGGTGCTGGTTGGGCAGGTCGCGGTAGGCGCTGGTGATGCACATGTTCTCGCCGTACTCGTCCACGTACCTGGCGTTGAGCTGGAGGAAGTCCACGGCCGCGTCGGCTCGCAGCTTCTTGTCGTCGTAGAGGTCGCACAGGGAGTTGGCCGGGAGCAGGCCGTTGGCCGCCCCCTGGGCGTTGGCGGCCGCGTCCGGGTCGCAGTCCCCGGCGGCCATGTAGGCCTCGGGGTCGATGCCGCGGTCCTCCAGCTCCTGCACCAGCTCGTTCGTGGTCTGCTCGGAGCGCTCGCGCAGGGCCTCGATGTCCGCTGCCAGCTCGACCTGTTCGAGCTGGGTGGTGGTCTGCAGCTCCTGTGCCTGGCTCGCCAGCTCGACCTGCTCCTCGCGCAGGTCGGTGGCGTCCTGGATGAGCGCCTGGTTGTCCTCGGAGATCTTCGCCGCGTAGGACTGGGTCTGCAGGTCCTCGGTGAGCGACCCCGAGGCCAGGACGGCGAGCATGCCGCCGTCGGGCTGCTTGTACAGCGTGCTGGCCAACTGGGCCAGCGGTTCGCGCATCTCGTTGAGTTCGAGTTCGGTCTGCTGGAGGTCGTAGATCGTCTGGACCAGCTCGGTCTGGGCGTCCTCCAACGCCTCCTGGCGGTCGACGAGGTCCTGGTTGGCCTCCTCCAGCTCCTGGGAGGCGGTCTCGGCCCTCTCGCGGAACTCCTCCAGGCTCGCCTCGGCGGGCTCCAGCACGCCGACGGGCACCGGCGCCACGAGGAGCGCGGTGACGAGCGTGAGCGTCAGCGCCTGTGCGAAGCGGACCCGGTAGGCCAGGGCGAAGGCGGTGAGCGCCCCGCCGCCCGGTACGCGGGACCTGCGCCGCGCCGCATCAGAAGTGAACGGCACGAATGATCCTCCGGCTGCTTTTCCTCGAACACCTACCCGTGACCGCAAGGCAACGTACTACATGTCCACATGCGGCCACGCGAGATCGGCCCACCGGACGGAGCGGGTCGCGGACGGGCCCCACCCCGCCCCGTCGCCCTCTGCTCCGGGCTTCGGTGAAACACCTGGTCACCGCCGGGCCGGTCAACGCCGAGCCCGCTCCCCCATCGTTATCGATGGTACATATGCGGCCATAACACGACATGCGCCATGAACAACGTCACACCGCACCAGGACAACCAATCGTAGGTCAGCGTACTCCGCCATGCACGCAGAGTCCCCCAACCGTCCCCGCCGGAGACGGACCGACACCCCATCCACGTCCATCCTGGGTTAGGCTTGGTCCGGTGACGGGGTAAGACATACCCGTGCCGGACCCATGGCTCCGTAGCTCAGGGGATAGAGCACCGCTCTCCTAAAGCGGGTGCCGCAGGTTCGAATCCTGCCGGGGCCGCATAGCGCGGGCTGCTGTTCGCCGGTCTTCGACCGGCTCGCAGCAGCCCGCGGTGCTTTCCGGGGCCCGTCACGGCTCCCGCAGGCGGCTACCGGCGGTCGGCCGCCTCCGTGAAACCCGCGACCAGCGCGGCCACCGTCCGCCGGACCCGGCCGCCGACCACGGAGTCCCGCGCGCCGGTGAGCACGAGGTGGTGGACCGCGCCGACCACCGCCAGCGCCAGCGCCTCGGGGTCGGCGCTCCCGTGGAGGCGCCCCAGGCGCCGCTCCGCGGTGAGGTAGTCCGCGGCCGCGGTCTCGACCGCCTCCAGACCGGCCGTGCGGTCGCCGAGGACCGCGCGCACGCGTCCAGCCAGCTCCGGCCGGGAGGCCATGAGCCTGGTCAGCGCCAGGAGGACCGTCGGCGGGGTCGCCAGCACGGCCTCGGCCAGGTTGTCCGCGACCGCGCCCGTACCGGCGCGCCCCGGCCCGCCGCAGAGGCGGCTACATGGTGAACCTGGTCGGGTGGGGATACGACGCCGCCGAGCGCCTCGGCCTCCTCCCCGCGCTCTCGGCCAGCGACATCGGCCTGTTCTCCACGGTCCTGGTGAGGGCCGACGGTCGGCGCAAGTTCGCCTTCCCTCCCGAGATCGCCAGGGCCGCCCTCGGCGACCGGGCGCTCACCGTGTTCCGGGAGAACCTGGAATCGGCGCTGTACGAGGCCGTGCGCGGCAGCGCGGTCCTGCGATTCGGCACCACCGCCGTGGACGTGGCCCAGGACGCCGACGGCGTCCGGGTCGGGCTCAGCGACGGCACCACCGAGCGCGCCGACCTGCTCGTCGGCGCCGACGGGCTGCGCTCCGGCGTCCGTGCCGCCGTGTTCGGCCCCGAGGCGGACTTCCGCGTCGACCTGGACCACGTCGTGGGTGCGCTCCCGCTCGACCGGCTCCCCGAGGACGTGCCCGAGGGGACCGGCACCACGTTCATCGGGCCGGGGCGCACGGCGGCGGTGGTCGATCTCGGTCCGGGCCGGTCCTCGGCCTTCTTCGCCTACCGCTGCGCGGATCCGGACACCGAACTGGCCCGGGGACCGGTCCGGGCGCTCACCGCGGCGTTCGGCGACCTCGGCGGGGGCGTGCCCGACGTGCTCCGCCAGTTGCGCGCCGACCCGTCCGGCGCCTACTTCGACTCCGTCAGCCAGGTCCGCGCGGACCGGTGGAGCCTCGGCCGGGTCGTGCTGCTGGGCGACGCGGTCTGGTGCCCCTCCCTGTTCGCCGGGTACGGCGCGGCCCTCGCGCTCAGCGGCGCCGACCGGCTCGGCGACGCCCTGGAGCGGCACGGCGGCGACGTCACCGGGGCCCTGGCGCGGTGGGAGGCGGGCCTGCGCCCCGAGACCCGCAGGCGGCAGGCGCTCGCCCGGCGCGGGACGCGCCAGTACGCCCCCTCCAGCCGCGCACACGTGTGGATGAACGACCTGGCGATCCGGGCCGTCCTGCTCCCGGGCGTCCGCGGCCTCGTCCAGCGCCGCATCCGGCGCGCCGGTGAGCGGCACGCCGCGGCGGACGGGTGACGGGCGCGCGACCCGGCGGCCGTCCGGCGCGGCCCCGGAGCCGGCCGATCCGTGGCCGGGCCCCGCGCGTCCGCGTTCTCCCCGGTCAACGGTGCCGCTTCGCCCACGTGTCGCCATGACACCGGGGGCGGCTCGTCCGATCATGGAGCGGGAGCAGGTACCGGACGGGGGAGGTCACACGGATGGCGCACGCGGAGCACTTCCGGGACGGGCAGGCCGAGGAGCCGGGCAGAGCACCCGCCCGGCAGCGGGGCGGCTCGCCCGCCGCCATCGCCGGGGCGCTCCACCGCACCCCGCACCCGGGCCCCCAGCACTGGGGCGGGCCCCGGCCCCGCAAGACTGAGCCGGACCCGTTCTTCCCCAACCGGCTCGGACCGCCGCCCAAGCGCCGCCGCTCCTGAGCGGGCGCCCGTCCGGCGGCCCGTGCGGCGCGGTCTAGCGACGCGGCCGGAGCACGTAGCCGACGTAGCCGTACTCGTGGCCGTGCTCGCGGTACACCGCGATCTCCCGGCGCAGTTCGGCGGCGGCGGCCGCGGCGTGCGGGTCGTCCGGGTCGGTCAGCGCGGCCCTCGCCTCCAGCGGGGCGTAGTACGCGTCCTCCCAGTCGCTCGACGGAAGCAGGTAGGCGGCCGTGACGGTGTACCCGGCCGCCGTCGCCGCGGCCACGTTCTCGGCCGTGGTGCTCAGCGGGTACGCGGCGTCCCAGTAGGCGCGGGCTCCGGCCGACGGCTCGTCCGTGGTCCACCCGCACTCGGTGACCACCAGGGCGCCCCCGGGGGAGAGCAGGCGGCGCCACGAGGCGAGCGCGTGCGCGAACCCGACGTTGTAGGCGGCGCCCTCGCTCCACACCAGGTCGAAGGAGCCGTCGGCGAGGTCGCCCAGGTCGTCCATGGAGCCGGTCCGCGTGGTGACGCGGTCCGCCGCGCCCGCGGCCTCGGCGGCGGCCGCCAGGTCGGCCAGGAAGGGCGGGTACAGGTCCACCGCGGTGATCCGCGCCCCCTCCAGCTCCCGTGCCAGGACCAGCGAGGCCGCTCCGGTGCCGCTGCCCAGGTCCAGCACCCGCGGTTCGCGCGGCAGGGGGGACGCCAGGGAGAGCAGGAGGCGGGTGGTCCCGACCGACCCGGGCCCCTGCCGCTCCTGTCCCTCGTGCAGGGCGAGGGCGGCCTTCAGGGACGGGTCGTCGAAGTCGGGTTCCATGAACGCTCCCGTGCGCTGGAGGAGGAGTACACCGGAGAAAGTACCAGCCCGGCGCGGCTCCCTCCGGGGAGGCGGCGCCCGCCCCCGCGGCTCACAGGAAGGGCCGCCAGGGCGCCAGCACGGCCTCGCCGAACTTGGCGTACCAGGGGCGGTCACGCCACTCCCACTCGGTCAGCTCGCGGGCGTTGGCGAGGTCGTTGGCGAAGACCCGCTCCAGATGCGCGGCCACGCCCTCGTCGAAGATCTCCACGTTGATCTCGTAGTTGCCCGTCAGGCTCAACCGGTCCACGTTGGCGGTGCCGATCGTGGACCAGCGGCCGTCCACCGTCGCCGTCTTGGCGTGCACCATGGCGTCGCGGTACAGCCACAGGCGCACGCCGCCGCGCAGCAGCACCGAGTACTGGCTGCGGGAGATCCAGTCCGCGACGACGTGGTTGGACTCCTCCGGCACGAGGACGTTGACGTCCACACCGCGCTCGACCGCTTCGACCAGGGCGTTCTGGAACTCCCGGTCGGGCATGAAGTAGGCCTGGGTGAACAGCACCCGCTCCTTGGCCCGGTCGATGGCCTCCAGGAACATCGCCCGGATGGGGTAGATGAGCATCTCGGGCACGTTGCGGTGCACACGGAAGTGCGCGTCCCAGTCGGAGTTCCCGAAGTTCTCCAGATCCGGCTGGAGGGGCCGCCGGTTCATGTTCCAGAAGTCGCTGAAGGCGTTCTCCAGCTCCCACACCGCCGGGCCCGTCACGCGCATGTGGGTGTCGCGCCAGTCGGTGGCGTAGAGCGAGCCCACGTTGTACCCGCCGACGAAGCCCACCTCGCCGTCGACGGTGAGGATCTTGCGGTGGTCGCGGCCGGACTTGCGGATGTTCAGCAGCAGCAAGCCGGGGCGCAGGATCGGGTACTCCAGCACGTGGACGTTGGACGGGAAGCGGAAGAAGGACCGGGGCACCACCAGGTTCGCGAAGCCGTCGTAGACGACGTACACCTCGACGCCCCGGTCGGCCGCCTCGATGAGCGCGCGCTTGAACCGCTGGCCCACCCGGTCGTCCTTGACGATGTAGGACTCGAACAGGACGCGGCGCCGGGCCCCCCGGATCGCCGCGATCATGTCCTCGAACAGGTCCTCGCCGTAGGTGTACACGGTCGCCGTGGTCCCGGTGTCGCCCACGGGCAGCTCGGCGGGCGGCGTGCGGGGGAAGAAGGCCCGGTGCGGCCGCACCTTCCTGCGCCAGTGGTTGACCCCCATGAGGGTCGCGGCCACGGCGACCTGTGTGGCCGCCAGCCCGACGAGCCCCCATTTGGCAGCCGAGGTGATGGTGGAGCGTCGCACAGTCGCCTCCCGGGCAGGGACCTCCGCGGTGCCGGGCCCGGCCGCGGACGCCCCTGGTACAAAGTGGACGTCAACCGTATCCCGGGGCACCGGCGGACGGCGGTGCGTTCGCCCCGTGTCCCCCGTGACACAGGACTCTCCTCCTACCCCGGTTCCCGGCGGCGGAACGCCACCAGCTCCGTGGTCGGGCTCTCGCTGCGGCCCCGGACCAGGCGCCGCTCCAGCGGGTAGAGCGCCGCGCCCGCGAGCCACCCGGTCGGCGCGGTGAGGGTGGCCGCGCGCAGGGCCCCGCCCCACGCCTTGCGCCAGGGCGCGGGAGCGTCCACCTGGGCGTTCATCAGCATGAGCATGGGCACTCGGCGGACCAGGTCGAACCCGGCCCGGTCCGCGGTGTCCGTGATCCACTCCAGGGTGCGGTTGACCTGGTGCTCGCCGCGCTGCTCGGGGCGGCGCAGGCAGTTCTCGGAGATCACGAGGAGGCCGCCGGGGCGCAGCACCCGGGAGAACTCGCCGATGGCCCGGGTGTAGCGCTCGTCGTCGGTGATGTGGAAGAGCACGTCCATGCAGGACAGGGCGTCGAAGGAGTCGTCGTCGAAGGCGTCGAGGTCGGCGGCGTCCTGGCGGACGAACCCGTGGTCGGGGAACCTGCCGCGCAGGCGCTGCACGGCAGCGTCGGTCATGTCGCACCCGGTGACGTCGCCGACGCCCATCCGCTCCCACAGGCGCACGTAGAAGCCGGTGCCGCTGCCCACGTCGAGGACGCTGGCGCCGGACCGGCCGGGGGTCAGCCGGGCGGCCTCGCGCAGGAACACCTCCTCGCGCACCTTGTACATCCACGTGTTGAAGGGGCGGCCCAGGGCCCGGTAGCCGACGCCGCTCTCGGTCCAGTCGCCTTCGAGACGGCGTTCCCAGAAGTCTCGCAGTTCGCTGTGCGTAGCCATGGGACCACTGTCACACCGCGCCCGCGGGAAGTCCCGCCGCAGCGCCGCGTCCGCCCCGGAGAGCCGCGTGCGCCCGGTTTTCGGACATCCCCGTGCCCCCAAGGAGGAGGGCCGGATCTCGCGTCCCCGGCCGTTCGCCGTTCAGGAGACGCGGCGGGCGACCACGCGCTCCGCGAACCCCGGCGCGGTCCGGTCGTGGCGGTCGATCACGAACCGCCGCCCCCGCGCCCCGGTGGAGGCCCCGGTGTCGGAGTGTGCTGCTATGCATGACCGCGCACACCCTCCGAACCCGCGGGAGTCCCCTTGACCTTCCACGACCACCTGACCGAGTTCGCCGGACTGCCCGTCGTGGAGTACCGCTCCTGGGAGGGGTGGACCCGGGAGGCCGAGGAGGAGCGCGAGAGGGCGAAGCGGCGGGGCGGAAACCCCACCGGCCCCGGCCC
>NZ_LEKI01000088.1:0-23587 GCF_001029525.1 Nocardiopsis sp. RV163
TGTCCCGCCACACCCGCTCCAACCGCTCCCCCGGGCCGGTGGAGGAGGACCCGGCGGTGGGATAGAGGTACCGCTCCACCGCTCGCCAACTCGTGGCGATGACCTCGCGGCAGATGGCGACGATGGTCACGTCCCGCTCCCGGGCCCGCTCCCCGCCCTCCCCGCCGCACAGCCGCCTCCACTGCCGGACGGCGTCGAGGGTGGCCGCCTCGGCCATGGCGATCATGCCCGCCGCCGCTCCGTACCACCTCTGGTAGTCGGCGTGTTCCGATCGGGGGACCAGAGGAGGATAGGCGGTCGGCCGGGTCCTCATCAGCTCCTCGTAGGAGTCCAGGGCCCCCTTGGCCATGCCGACCGACAGGGCGGCGAACGCCAGGAACATGGAGCTGAACTGCGGACCCGCGTACTCGGGGTTGCCGTGGATGAGGAAGCCCGGCGAGGACGCGCCCCCGACGGCGTTGCTGAGGTGCCCCGGAACCGTCCAGCGCCCGGGAATGCGCTGCAGCGTGACGCGGACGCTGTGCGAACCGCTGCCCCGGAGGCCGGGCCGCCCCTCCCAGTCGTCGAGACGCGTCCAGCGGTCCCGGGGCAGGACGAACATGAGCGGAGCGGGATCGTCCCCGGGTTCCGGGGGAACAAGGGCGTGTCCGATGAAATGGGTGGCGTACGGAGCTCCCGAGCAGTACTTCCACGTGCCATCGACGATCCACCCTCCCCCATCGGCGTGCTCGATGCTGCCGCCGGGGGCGACCACGGCGGGTGCCAGGAACTCGCCCGTGGCGAATAGCTCCCGCTGGGCGCTTTCCTCGAAGAGGGTCCCCGCGGCCAGAGCGTGACCAGCGCTCAGGCAGTACATCCAGCCGGTGGAGGGGCAACCCCTGGCGAGCTCCATCGTCACACGGAGAAAAGTCTCGACCCCGAGTTCGAGTCCGCCGTAGCGCCGTGGAACGAGGATCCGGTACAAGTCGGCCTCGGAGAAGGCTCGGTGGGTGTCGGGAGCGTAGAAGGTGCGCTCCTCCGTCTCCGCCTGGCGTTCCACCAGGGCGCGCGCCAGCTCCGTCGCCCGGGCCAGGACGCGGTTCCGGGTCGGCGTCCCGGCGCCCTCCTCGACTCCGACTTCCAAGGTATCTCTCACCGGAACCAACTCCTCACCGCTCGGGAGACAGGGCGGGCGATCCACAACCCACGTGCACACACGATCGCAGTCTGGAGCGCGGCAGTCGTCTTGTCCCTTGCGGCTCCGCCCGGAACCGGGCATTCGGCCGTGCCCCGGTGTTACCATCCCCATGCCGTCGAGGTCCCGCCCATCGCACGGACGCGAACGGACGGACCGGGGTCGGCGGATCGGTATCCGTGTACCGCGGGAACGCGTCCGAGCTCAGGGGAGGCAGGTCGTGAGCGGCCCAGCGCAGCAGTACCGGACACACTCCCGGGACGAGGACGGCCCCCTGGTGGACGCCGCACGTGCCGGGGACGGCGAGGCCTTCTCCACCCTGACCGAGCGTTACCGCTGGGAGCTCCAGGTCCACTGCTACCGCATGCTGGGTTCCCTGGACGACGCCGAGGACCTCGTCCAGGAGACCTTCCTACGGGCGTGGCGCAGGCTCGACGGCTTCGAGGGGCGCGCCACGTTCCGCGCCTGGCTCTACCGGATCAGCACGAACGCCTGCCTCGACGCGCTCGACAAGGCCCTGCGGCGGCCCCGGGCCCGGCCGCGTCGAAGCGGTCCGGGGCAGAGCGGAGAGGTCGAGTGGCTCCAGCCCTATCCCGACCGGCTCCTGGAACGCGTCGCCCCGAGCCACGAGCAGCCCGAGGCCGTGCTGGTCGCCAAGGAGACGGTCGAACTGGCCTTTCTCGCGGCGATCCAGCACCTGACACCCAAGCAGCGCGCGATCCTCATCCTGCGCGACGTCCTGGGATGGTCAGCCAAGGAGACGGCCTCGTTGCTGGGGATCAGCGTGGCCTCCGCAAACAGCACGCTACAGCGAGCACGCCCAGCTCTGAAGCGCCACCTACCGGAACGCAGGACGGACTGGAGCACGGAGAGCCCTCCCACGGACGAGGAGCGCGAACTGCTCCAGCGCTACATGGAAGCCGGGGAGCGGTCCAACGTGTCCGCCATGGTCGAACTACTGAGCGAGGACGCGCGCCTGACCATGCCCCCCTTCCCGGAGCACTACGTCGGGCGCGAGGCGATCCGCACGTTCGCTCTGGAGATCTTCGATCCGGGTTCGGCGCGCTACCACGGCGAGTGGCGGTACCTGCCCACACGGGCGAACCGGCAGCCCGCGGCGGCGGCGTACGTGCGACTTCCCGGAGAGGTCCTCTACAGGCCCCAGGTACTCATCGTCATGAAGGTGGACCAGGGCAGGATCACTGACCTCACCGGCTTTCCGCCGGACCTGTTTCCCGCCTTCGAGCTTCCCGAGGTCCTACCGGCCTCCTGAGGCCACAGACCGGGACCCACTTTTCTCCCGTCCGACCGATGATTTCTCCCCGGCCTCTCCGTCTCAACAGTGCATCGCCGTCGGCACCCGACGGTGACGAGACGAGAAAGGATCGGATACCGTGGCCGCCAACGACAGTCGGAAGGCTGGCGGGCGTGAGTGGGTCGGCTTGGCCGTCCTGGCCCTACCCACCATGCTCCTGTCCCTCGATGTGAGCGTTCTGTTCCTCGCACTGCCCCATCTCAGCGCCGATCTGGGGGCGACCAGCAGCCAGCAGCTGTGGATCAGCGACATCTACGGCTTCATGATCGCGGGCTTCCTCGTGACCATGGGAAACCTCGGTGACCGAATCGGGCGGCGCAGGCTCCTCCTCATAGGAGCCGCGCTGTTCGGCGCGGCCTCGATCCTCGCGGCCCTCTCCACGACGGCGGAGATGCTGATCGTGTCCCGGGCCCTCCTGGGCATCGCAGGCTCCACGATCCTGCCCTCCACCCTGGCCCTGATCAGCAACGCGTTCCACGACCCGGCACAGCGGGCGCGGGCCATGGCGGTGTGGGGGACGTCGTTCATGGCGGGCACGGCCCTCGGCCCGGTCGTCGGCGGTGTCCTGCTCGACGCCTTCTGGTGGGGCGCCGTCTTCCTCATGGGCGTTCCGGTGATGCTCCTCCTGCTCATCGGTGCCCCCTTCCTCCTGGACGAGCACCGCGCGGAGGAGAGCGGCCCGCTGGACCTGCCGAGCGTGCTCCTGTCCCTGGCCGCCATCCTCCCGTTCATCTACGGGTTGAAGGAGTTCGCCACCAGCGGCTGGGCGTTGACGGCGGCTGCCGCTATCGTCCTCGGCCTGCTGATGGGAGCCGGCTTCGTGTGGCGGCAGAAGCGCCTGACGCATCCGCTGTTCGACATCGGGCTCTTCGGCAACCGGACGTTCAGCACCGCTGTGGCCACCGGCATGTTCAACGCGACTCTGCAGAGCGGCATCGGGCTGTTCGCGGCGCTCTACCTCCAGATGGCACTTGGCCTCTCCCCCCTCTTCGCCAGTCTGTGGCTCGTGCCTCCGGCCGTTCTGCTCATCATCAGCATCAATACCACCCCCGTGCTGGCGGGCCGCTTCCGCCCCGCCTACGTGCTGGCGGGGGGCCTGGTCCTGTCCTCGCTCGGCTATCTGCTCATGACCGGGGTCGGTGTCGACAGCGGGGAGTTCTTCTTCGTCGCCTGCCTGGGCGTCGTCTACGTCGGTGTCGGCCCCGTGGCCGCGCTCATCAACCACCTGGTCTTGGGCGCGGCCCCCGAGGACAGGGCCGGCTCGGCCTCCGCGTTGTCCTCCACCAGCAGTGAGCTGGGCGTCTCCATGGGCATCGCCGTCATGGGCAGCATCGGCGCGGCCATCTACAAGGACGCCGTCACCGTACCGGAGGGTGTCCCGCAGGACGCCGCCCGTGCCGCCGGGGAGAGCATGGCCGGAGCCCAGTCGGTGGCCCCTGACCTCGCTCCCGGTGTGGGTGAGGCGCTACTGGAGCAGGCCCGGGACGCCTTCCTCTCGGGGCTGCACGTGGTCGCGGCGGTCAGCGTCGTCATGACCCTCGGCCTGGCCCTGCTGATCGTCCTCGGCCTGAGGCACGTCGATGCCATCGGGCGCGGGGAGGCGGAGGGGGCCGAGGCCGACACGGCCACCTCGACGTGACACCTTCCGGACGGATCCCGGAGACCGGCTCGGCGGCGGCGCCGAGCCGGTCTCCGGCACACGCAGAGCGGTGACCGCTGGCCACGCCCCCCACACGGGAGGCGCCCGGACACCTCTCGCGTGACGCGTCGGCGACGGTGCGGCCCCGGGGCCGCACCGTCGCCGACGTACGTCCTCAGTCCTCGGAACCGCCGTTGGCGATCATCAGCTTCCGGCCCCGGGGTGCTCCGAACACGGAGGAGGCCGTACCGACCCCGCCGAGGACGGCCCCGCGAAGGCCGATCAGGTCCGAGAGCGGGGTCCCCTCCAAGACGATGGCGTCGGCGAGTTCGCAGCCGAGCACGGTGCAGTCAGCACCGATCGAGGTGTGGGGGCCGATACGGCTGTCCTGGACCACGGTGCCTGGACCGATCACCACGGGACCCACGACTTCGGAGCGGATCACCCTGCTCCCCCGGCCCAACCGTACGGGTCCCTCGACCCGGCTGGCGACGTCCACCTCGCCCAGGGAACCGTGTTCCAGACCGCGCAGGACCTCCCTGTTGCACCGCAGAAGGTCCTCCGTCCTGCCGGTGTCCTTCCAGTAGCCCCTGTACCGGCTGGCCCGGACTTCGTGGCCGTGATCCACCAACCACTGCACGGCGTCGGTGATCTCCAGCTCGCCCCGGGCTCCAGCGGACACCGAGGCGACCGCCTCGTGCACCGCTGCGGTGAAGAAGTAGACACCGACCAGGACCGTGTCGCTCCGGGGGTGCGCGGGCTTCTCCGCCAGCGAACGGACGATTCCTCCCGGCCCCGTCTCCACCACGCCGAAGGCATGCGGATCGGGCACTTCTCGGACCACGACGTGCGCGCTCGGGCGCAGGTCGGCGAACCGCTCCGCCGCTTCGGTGACACCGTCGAGGAGCATCACGTCGCCGAGGTACATCACGAAATCGTCCTCGGCCAGGAACCTCTTCGCCAGCAGGACGGTGTGGGCCAGGCCGAGCGGCCGCTCCTGGCGGAGGTAGGTGATGCGTACGCCGAAGCGGGAGCCGTCGCCCAGCGCGTCGGTGACCGCGTCCGCCCATGTGCCCACGACCACTCCGACCTCACGGACGCCCAGCGCGCGAACGTTCTCCAGCACATACTCCAGAACGGGCTTGTTGGCGATCGGAACCAGTTGTTTGGGGAGGTGGTGACTGATGGGACGCAACCGCGTACCCCTGCCTCCCGCCAGTACGAGGGCCTTCATACGCGGCCCCTCCTCTCGGTGGGTCGACGACCGTGGGCCGGGACACGCACCCGCGTCCGGTCCGTGCTCGGGTGCGCGAAGGCGCGCGGGACGTCCCTAGACGACGTCCAGACGGCGGGGGGAGCGGGGCGGGGACCCCAGGCACCAGGAGTTGTACTCGTCCACGAGCTCCTGGGCACGATCAGTGGCGTGCCGAAGGGCGTCCTCGGCGGGCTCCCCCCGGACCAGGACGCTCTCCATCGCCGAGGTCAGGAGGCGCTGGATCTCCGGAAGGTCACCTATCACGGCGCCCAGCGCGGCTGGGGAGAGATCACTTGCCTCCAACTGGTCGCTGGCGACCCGTCTCCGGCCGTCCTCTCGGAACCACCCCTTCCCGTCGAGGTTCCGGAAGGCGTCCCGGGTGATCGGTACGAAGGTGCTCTCCCGATGCCATTCGACCGCGTTCGGCGTGCTCGCGAGGAACTGCGTGAAGGCCAGGGCCCCGTCACGCACGGCCTTCTCGCAGTCACCGCTCAGCCACAGGGACTGCCCGGCCGGCAGGTTCCCCGCGTAGGCAGCGTCCCCGTTCCGCGGCAGGATCGAGACCCCCACGTCGAACCCGCCCGCGCGTCCCGCGTGCACGGCGGCGTCGGCGAGCTTCGACGTGTGCATCACGAAGGCCACCCGCTGGGAGGCGAACGCCCTGAAAGTCCCCTCCCAGTCTTCCTGCATGCCGGTGTACAGGTAGTGTCCGGCGTCGTCCATGCGCTTCCACCAGCCGACGAAGGCGAGCATCTCCTCGGAGGCCAGGTCCACGGTGAGCGGGTGACCGCCCCGGCGTCCGTTCTCCCGGTCCGAGAGCAGCCCTCCCTGGCTGGCAACGGCCTGCTGGAACAGCCATCCGTGGTTGGCCCACGTGGCGGGGTGCCCTCTCCCGCCTCGTGAACGGGAGATCCGTTCGCACGCCCTCGCAAGGTCCTCCCAGGTACGCGGCGCCTCGCTGACGCCCGCCTCCTGGAGGAGGTCCATGTTGGAATAGAGCACTGTGGTGGTCGCGGTGATCGGCATGGAGGCCAGGTCCCCGTCGAATGTGTAGTACTCGCGCACCGCCGGTACGAGGTCGTCGGTGACGACCTTCTCACCGAGGACTTCCTCTCTGCCCGCGATCGCCCGCTCCAAGGACGTGAACAGGGGCCGCCCGTCGGCGCCGAGCTGGTCCCTGGCCAGTCTGCTGGAGGCGTAGTAGTACTCCACCAGGTGGGGGGTCCGTCCTCGTTCCACGGCCGTGGCCAAGGTCCGCGGAAGCTCGTGGAAGTCGTATCCGCGGATCCGGACCCGGTAACCGGGGTGCGCCTCCTCGAAGTCCCTCGCCTTCCTCCGGATCGGGTCCAGGTAACCCGGGAACCGGTGTTCGGCGAACCAAGCCTCCACGACGGTCTCCGCCGCGTTCCTCTGGTCCTTCATGTCTCTCCAAGGGATACGGTGCCGAGGCGGAGGCGGCGGCCTCCGCCCTCAGCGGAGTCCACGGGCGAAGTCCCTGACGTCGGCCACGAGGTCTGCGGGTCTCTCCAGCGCCGCGAAGTGCCCGCCCTTCGGGAACTCGGTCCAGTGGCGGAGGGTGGGGAAGTCCCGTTCCGCCAAACGCCGCAGCGGGACGAAGATGTCGTGCGGGAAGACCGCGACGCCCAGGGGGACGGTGAGCGGCGGCCCTTGGTCGGCGCCGCCGATGATTCCGTCCGCGTCCTCGAAGTAGAGCTGCGCGGACGACCCCGAGGTGCCGGTGAGCCAGTAGAGGGTCGCGTGGGCCAGGATCGTGTCACGGTCGACGGAGCCTTCCGGCGCTCCGTCGCGGTCCGTCCATTCGACGAACCTCTCCGCGATCCATGCGAGCTGACCGACCGGGGAGTCGTTCAGGGCGTAGGCGAGCGTCCTCGGGCGGGTGGACTGGAGCTTCATGTACCCGGACAGGTGTCTCTCGAAGTGCGTGAGCCGCGCGAGGCGCTCGGCGTCCGGCTTCGAGAGGTCCTCCAGCTCGCCGGGTTCACCGCTGGGGAAGGTCATGAGCATGTTGACATGGGTTCCCGCCACATGGTCCGGGTCGTGCCGCCCCAGCTCCAAGGAGACCACCGCACCGGCGTCACCGCCTTGGGCGATGTAACGTTCGTAGCCGAGTCGCCGCATTAGTTCAGCCCAGGCCAGGGCGATCCTGCGGGTTCCCCATCCGGGTTCACGGGGCGCGTCCGAGAAGCCGAAGCCCGGAAGCGAGGGAATCACCAGATGGAAGGCATCGCCGGGGTCTCCACCATGTGCCACGGGGTCCGTCAGCGGGCCCACGATGTCGAGGAACTCAAGCACCGAACCGGGCCACCCGTGCGTGAGCAGAAGGGGGACGGCCTCCGGGGAGGGTGAGCGTACATGGAGGAAGTGGACGCCGACACCGTCGATCTCGGTGGTGAACTGCGGGAGGCGGTTGAGGCGGGCCTCCACCGCGCGCCAGTCGAAGTCCTCGCGCCAGTACCGCACGAGTCCCTCGAGGTAGGAGGTCGGTACTCCCGCGTCCCAACCCCGTTCGAAGCTCCACCGGGGCCAGCGGGTGCCGTCCAGCCGCCGGGCGAGGTCGTCCAGGTCCTCCTGGGGGAAATCCACACGGAACGGTTGCACGTCTATCCTCTCTCACGTTCAGCCGGTCGCGGAGTGGCCTTACCGGGGGCCGGTCCGGGGCGAACGGGCACGGGTCTGGCACGGCGTCCGAGACCCGCCAGCACACGAAGCACGATCCCCGGCCGGAAGAGGCTCTGAGGCGGATCCACCAGACCGGCGACGCGGAAGAAGGCGGCCGTCAGCACGGAATCCGTCGCCGCCGCCACGTGCAGACGGGCCACGTAGGCGTTCATCAGCCGCACGGCGAGGGGGCGGGGGCCCTCCACCCCCGGGAAACCGAGGTCGCCACCGGCCGAGACCGTCCACGGCACCCGGATCACGGAGGCGACGGCGGAGAAGTAGCGCCGGGCGTCCACCTCACCGCGCACGTGGTCGAGGAGGACCATGGCCTGCATCGCAGCGACCGTCATCCCCTGGCCGTAAACCGGGTTGAAACTGCACACGCCGTCGCCGATGACCAGCAGTCCCCGGGGGAAGCGGCGGAGCCGGTCGTAACGCCGCCACACGCTCTCGGGGTAGCGGAAGGCGACGGGCTCGTCCAGGGGCTCGGCCGCACGTAGGGCGTCGGCGATCTCGGGCGCGGCGAGTGTCGAGGCGAAGGCCAGGAAGCCCTCGTCGTCCGTTGGGGGGTGGTCACCCAGCAGTCCGGTGAGGGAGAGCATGGAGCTGCCGTCCGCCAGCCGGGGGAAGAAGGCCCCCCTCGGGCCTCGGGGGAAGGCGACGGGGTTGATCGACAGGTCGTTCCCGTAGGGGTCGTTTGCGAGCCGGTAATGGCGGGTGGTGTAGGCCAGGTCCACCTTGACCCGTTCTTCGGACGGTGGTTCGTAGCCGAACTCCCTCAACCACACGGGCGTGCGCGAGCCGCGTCCCGTGGCGTCCACCACCAGATCGGCGCCCACAACCTCCTCGGTATCACCGTCCCCCTCGATCACCCGTACTCCCGTGACCGAGTGGTGGCCGCCGTCCGTCACCAGGCCCCGCACCACGCAGCGCTCCAGGATGCGGACGTTGGGCAGCGCGTCGACCCGTTCCCGGACGTACGCCTCCAGGACCGGACGTGTGGCGGACAAGCTCACCAGACCGGCCCGGCCGGGAGCGAGCCGCCGCCCCTGGAAGTACCAGCGCAGGTCCCCGGCCAGGTCTCCCACGGGGACCCCGTCGCCTTCCATGTCCTGGAGCAGACCGGGAAACAACTCCTCCAGGATCTGCTGTCCCCGTGCCAGAAGCGCGTGGGCGTGCCTTCCCTGAGGGACGCCCCTGCGCGGACCTCGGACACCGGTCAACTCATCGCGTTCGACGACGAGCACGTCCGTATACGCCTCGGACAGGACCCGCGCGGCCAGCAGGCCGGCGATCCCGCCACCGAGCACGACGGCCTGCCGCCGGGCACTCTGTGTCACTCTGATCTTCCCTCCATGGAGATTCCCGCGAGGAAAACGATGGTTCGGAGAATTAGCGGAAGATTTTTCTTCTGACCGCACCGTCTTCCGCGCGGAACCGGGAAATCCCCCGGCTCCGGGGGACGACCGACGCAGGAAGTCCATCACGCCCCGCCCCTCACGCGCACCTTCTTTCTTGCTACGGGAGGGAGGCGCCTCCGTATAGCCAGAGCCCACCCCGGGGCTCATGCTCGGAGAAAATCGCAGGACGAGCAGAAGAGAAGATGCGCGACCATTCACGAGGGCCCAGAATCTCTGAACGAAGAGAGGCCATGAATTTAAGAGCCAGGAGACCACATGCGGGTCATGTTCGCTGTTTTCCCCGCCACGGCGCACTTCTTTCCGATGGTCCCCCACGCGTGGGCCCTGAGAAACGCCGGGCACGAGGTCCGCGTGGTGACGGTACCGGGCACTCCCACCGGGGTGGCGACACCGGACTTCGCGTCCAAGATCGCCGAGGCCGGCCTCAGCGCCACCACCTGTGGCCGCTCCCAACCGCTGTCCGTGATGGACGGTGCCGCGCCAGAACTCGTCCCCACCATGGAGGGCTCGGAGTTCTACGCGCGTCACCTGGCGCTGTCGCCCGGGGAACGGCACATCTGGGACGTGTTCTACCACTTCCTGCTGACGACGGTCAGGAACTACCACCCTCTCCGTCCGAGACAGGACGTGACGGCCCTCGTCGACTTCGCCCGCGACTGGAGACCCGACCTCGTGCTCTGGGACCCGTGGTTCCCCAGCGGAGCCGTGGCCGCGCGGGCGTGCGGTGCCGCCCACGCCCGTGTCCTCAACGCGCTGGACTACTCCGCCTGGGTGGGGCGGAGGTTCGACGAGGTGCGGGCCCACGGCGGCGAAGTACCCGAGAACCCCCTGGTGGAGACCCTGCGACCTCTGGCCGAGAAGTACGGTTTCACTCCGGACAAGGAGCTCCTCTACGGCCAGTGGACCATCGACCCGTTTCCGGAGGCGATGCGCCTGCCGACCGGGGCCCCCACCGTTCCGGTTCGCCACACGCCCTTCAACGGGGGCGGCGTCGTACCCGACTGGCTGCGCGACCGACCAGAGATCCCCCGGGTGGTGATCTCCCTCGGAGTGTCCACACGCGACTTCAACCGGAAGGACTGGGGGCGCACGGCCGCCCTCGTGGAGGCCGTCTCCGGGCTCGACGTGGACGTGGTCGCCACGCTCAACGGGAACCAACTGGAGGACGTGCGAGGCTCCCTTCCCGGCAACGTCCGCGCGGTCGACTACGTCCCGCTCAGCCAGCTGCTACCCGGTGCCTCGGCGATCGTCCACCACGGCGCCAACGGCACCTTCGCCGCGGCTGTGGAGGCCGGAGTACCGCAACTCGTCTGTGACACCGACGAGTACCCCCGGTTCGTCGGCGAGATCGACGGCGGATCCGTCGCCTGGAAGCTGCTGTGCCAGAAGCAGATCACCGCCACGCCGATCGCGGAGCACGTGGCCAGGCACGGGGCGGGCCTGCGCCTGAACCACCAGACCCAGTCGGTGGAGGAGATCAGGGACAGGATCCGGGAGGTGGTCCGCGACCGCTCCTACGCACGGGGAGCGGAGCGTCTCCGGCGGGAGTGGGCCGACGCCCCGTCCCCGGCCGCGATCGTACCGACTCTGGAGCGGTTGGCCTCCGAGCACAGGAGCGGATGACCTCCGCGGCCCCGCCCGCGCGGTACGCCCGCCCAACCGGCCAGCCCCAAGACCACCACACGGACCGTTTCAGGCTCAGGCATCGAAGGAAGAGGACATGAGGATACTCGTCACCGGAGGAGCCGGATTCATCGGCTCGGAATTCGTACGTTCGACGCTGAAGGGCGAACTGCCGGGCTCGGAGGGGGCGCGGGTCACCGTCTTCGACGACCTGACCTACTCGGGAAACCTGGCGAACCTGGCACCGGTGTCCGGGCTCCCGACCTACCGGTTCGTGCGCGGAAACACCTGTGACCCGGTGGCCGTGGACGCGGCGGTGGCCGGACACGACGTGATCGTGCACTTCGCGGCGGAGTCCCACGTGGACCGGTCGA
The DNA here is from genome assembly GCF_001029525.1 of Nocardiopsis sp. RV163. NCBI lineage: Bacteria > Bacillati > Actinomycetota > Actinomycetes > Streptosporangiales > Nocardiopsidaceae > Nocardiopsis > Nocardiopsis sp. RV163. The sequence goes on from NZ_LEKI01000088.1 coordinate 11,481, forward strand.
TCGATACCGCGACTCCCTTCGTCCAGACCAACGCACTGGGCACGCAGGTCCTCCTGGAGGCCGCGCTGCGGCACGGAGTGCAACGCTTCGTGCACGTCTCGACGGACGAGGTCTACGGCTCCATCGACAAGGGGGCGTGGACCGAGGAGTCACCGCTCATGCCGAACATGCCCTACGCCGCCGCGAAGGCCGCCTCCGACCTGCTCGTGCTGGCGTGGCACCGTACTCGCGGACTCGACGTGGTGGTCACGCGCTGCTCCAACAACTACGGGCACTACCAGTACCCGGAGAAGGTCATTCCCCTCTTCGTGACCAACTTACTGGAGGGTCTGCCTGTCCCCCTCTACGGGGACGGCGGCAACGAGCGCGATTGGCTTCACGTCTCCGACCACTGCCTGGGCATCCAACTGGCCCTGCTGTCCGGACGGTCCGGGGAGGTCTATCACATAGCAGGCGGCTCCTCGATGACGAACGAGGAACTGACCGGGCGGCTGCTGGAGGCGTGCGGGACCGACTGGAGCATGGTGAAGCACGTGCCCGACAGACAGGGGCACGACCGCAGGTACGCGCTGGACATCACCAAGATCCAGACGGAACTGGGTTACGTGCCGCGGGTCGGGTTCGAGGAAGGGCTCGCCGCCACCATCGCCTGGTACCAGCGCAACGAGTCTTGGTGGCGGCCGTTGAAGGAGCTCGGCGCGACGCTCCCGACCCCCGAGAGCGTGCCCGCCGAAGGCGACGAGGCCGGGGAACCGGTCGGCACACACTCCCAGGAGGGGAAGGCATGAACGAGAGAGCCAGAAGGATCGACCACTGCCGGGTCTGCGACAGCGAGGACTGGTTGGAGGTGCTCTCCTTCGGTTCCGTGCCGCTGGCGGGGAACTTCCACGACCCCGACCACTCGGGAGGCCCCGAGGAGCGCTTCCCCCTGGACGTGATCGTGTGCCGTACCTGTCGGCTCATGTGCCTGCGGCATGCTGTGGACCCCGAACTGCTCTTCGGCCACTATCTGTACGTCTCCTCGGACTCGGACCTCATCAGCCGACACATGGAGCGCATCGTCTCGCTCTGCGCGGACCGCTTCGGCCTGGCTCCCGGGGAGCTGGTGGTGGAGCTGGGCAGCAACGTCGGCGCCCAGCTTCGCCGTTTCCGGGACTTCGGTTCACGCGTACGCGGAGTGGACCCCGCGCGCAACCTCGTGGAAGTGGCGAACGCCGACGGAATCCCGACCCAGGCGGCCCCCTTCGACCAGCGGTCGGCGACGGTCGTCAGGGAGGAGGAGGGGCGGGCCCGTGTGGTGCTGGGCAGACAGTGCTTCGCCCACATCGACGACGTCCACGCGGTGCTGGAGGGGGTGAACGCCGTCATCAGCCCGGAGGGGGTCTTGGTGATCGAGGTGCCCTACCTGCTCAACCTCCTGCGCGAGAACCAGTTCGACACGATCTTCCATGAGCACCAGTCGTACTTCTCCGTCGGCACGCTCAGAACGCTCTTCGCACGGCACGGCCTGAGGCTCGTCGACGTGGAGGAGGCACCGGTCCACGGCGGTTCGGTGATCGTCTTCGCGGTTCCCGAAGCCGGGGCCACGGCTCCGCGCCCGTCCGTGGCGACGTTCCTGGCCCGTGAGTCGGTGTACGGCCTGGACTCGGACGAGGCCTACATCGCGTTCGCCGAGCGCGTGGCGCGCGTTCGTGACGCGGTGGGAGACCTCGTCCGGGAGCTGGCCTCGCAGGGCGTGAGCATCGCCGGATACGGCGCGCCGGCCAAGGGCAGCGCCCTGCTGCACGCGTGCGGGCTGGGTCCGGGTGAGGTGAGCTTCTGCAGCGACACCACCAGCCTCAAACACGGCAAGCTCCTCCCCGGCACGGAGATCCCCGTACGCTCCCCCGAACACGCCGAGGAGCACCCACCGGACTACTACCTACTGCTCGCCTGGAACTACGCCGAGGAGATCCTGCGCAAGGAAAGCACCTTCCTCGAACGCGGAGGCCGCTTCGTCATACCGGTCCCGACGCCCCGCGTGGTGTCCGCCGACTCCGTGGTGCCCCTCCCCGGCCAGGTCGGCTGAGCCCTCCCGGTAGGACGCAAATGACCGGAACCGCCGAAGGCGGTTCCGGTCTTCCTTGTGTGGAGTCGGCGGGAACCGGCCCCGACGGATCAGTCCCGCGCCCGCCTTCCGACGAACAGCCCGCGGTCGAGGTAGCCGTCCGCCGTGTAGGAGACCTCGGCCCCGGCCCGCGCGAACGCCCTCTCGTAGGCTTCGCGCGGGAAGAGGGTCAGAGTCTGGCGGTCCACGAAGTGCCTCACCCCTGAGCCGTCTCCCACCAGGTAGTGCATCTCGACGGAGCAGTGGTCCCCGACGGTGCGCCAGCGGCCCATCCGGGAGATCCGGAGCCCGTCCGCGGCGGTCCCACCGCTCACGAGGTCGCCCCCGTTCCACTGCTCGGGGAGGAACCACGGCTCCACGAGCAGGACCCCGCCGGGAGCCAGGTGCCCGACGAGCGTGCGCGCCGCCATCTCCAGCTCCTCCTCGTCCTCCAGGTAGCCGATCGAGCTGTACATGCAGCACACGACATCGTAGGTGCGCCCCAACCGGAAGTCCCTCATGTCCCCCTGGTGGACCGGGATGCCGGGGAGCTTCCTCCGGGCGGCATCCACCATCGGCGGGGAGAGATCGACCCCAGTGGCCTCGAAGTCCTCCCGCAGGTGGGCCATCCCCTCGCCGGTACCGCACCCGACGTCCAGGAGGGTCCGGGCGCCCGGGTTCAGCGAGAGCACGAGTTCCCGCGTCCTCACCGCCTGGTCCGCGTAGTCCCGCTGGGCACGGCACACGATGTCGTAGACCTCGACGAAGTCCTGCTCATACATACGTGGCCCCTCCGTTCCCGACGGCCTCGCGGATGATCGAGCAGACGCCCTCGATCTCCTCCTCGCCGACCGCGAGCCCGGTCGGCAGCGCCAGCACCCGCTGGGTCAGAGCCTCGGTGTGGGCGAGGGACTGGCGCACGTGGCGGCCCGGATCGCCGCAGTAGGGCTCCATCTGGTGGCAGACGGGGTGGAAGTAGCGCCGGGACAGCACATTGTGCTCGTGCAGTACGGCGTGGACCCTGTCCCGGTGGACGCCAGCAGCCTCCTCGTCGATCTCGACCACCACGTACTGGCGGTTGTTCCTCTCCCCGGGCTCCCCTCCGCGGAGGGTGACCCCCGGAACGCCCTTCAGGCCCCTCTCATAGCAATCGTGGTTGCGGGCGTTGACCTCGAAGAGCCGGTCGAGGATCTCCAGCGAGGTCAGACCCATCGCGGCAGAGATCTCGCTCATACGGGCCACCGTCCCGGGGCCCACCACCTGACGTTCCGAGTCCAGGCCCTGCTGGACCATGCTCCTCGCCCGTGCCGCGATGTCGGCGTCGTTGGTGACCACGGCCCCGCCCTCGAAGCTGTTGACGAACTTCGTGGCGTGGAAGCTGAAGACCTCGGCGCTGCCGAAGCCCCCGACCGGGACACCGCCTCTGGTGTTGGCGAAGGCGTGTGCGGCGTCGAACAGGAGCGGGACGCCGTGGCGCCCGGCTACCTCCGACAGGCCGTCGACGTCGCACGGCCGCCCGAAGACGTGCACGGCGAGGATGGCCCGGGTTCGTTCGCCGACCAGCCTCTCCACCTGCTCCGGATCGGCGGTTCCCGTCACCGGGTCGATGTCGCAGAACACCGGTACCGCGCCGATCCACTCCATCGCGTGGGCGGTCGCCACCCAAGTGAAGGACGGGATGATCACCTCGTCGCCGGGAGAGACCCCCACCGCACGCGCCGCTATCTGCAGGCCGTTCGTCGCGTTGCACGTGGCGACGCAGTACCGGACCCCGGAGACCTCCGCGACCTTGGCCTCGAATTCCCGTACCAGCGGCCCGTTGTTGGTCAGCCAAAGCCTTTCCAGCGCTCCTTCGACGCGTTCGAGGAGGCGCCCACGATCGCCGATGTTGGGACGTCCGACATGAAGTGGTTGACGGAAGGAACCGGTTCTCCCCACAGGGACCCCATCTTCTCGCAGAAGCGAGGGTGCGGGACGGGGGCCCGCCCGAGGAGGGCAGCGTGGGCGAGGCCTCCCGTCCCGACCCAGGACAGAGCGATACTCCCAGGGGAGAGCGCGCGCGGTCGTCTTCCGTATTGCTCGGAAGAACACGACGAAAGCAACAGGGAAGACGTGCCCCCGGGGCGGGGAAACCATCATTGTCTTTCATGGAAGCCAACGGAGACGGGGCCGCGCCGCATCGGACCGCCCCCTCGAAAGGCGGTGCCCCTCCGGGGGGAGGCACCCGCCCCCTCACCGGCGACGAGTACGTCGAGAGCATCCGCGACGGCCGTGAGGTCTACCTGTACGGCCAGCGTGTGAAGGACGTGACCGGGCACGAGGCCTTCGCCAACCCCGTCCGGATGACGGCCCGGCTCTACGACGCCCTGCACGACCCCGCCCGTTCCGGAGCCCTCCTCGCTCCCACCGACACGGGTTCGGGCGGGTACACCCACAGTTTCTTCACCACCCCCCGCAGCCCGGACGACCTGGTCCGCGACCAGCGCGCCATCGCGGCCTGGGCGCGGGAGAGCTACGGGTGGATGGGGCGCGGCCCCGACTACAAGGCGTCCTTCCTCGGCACCCTAGGGGCCAACGCCGACTTCTACCGGCCGTTCCACGAGAACGCGCGGCGTTGGTATCGGGAGTCCCAGGAGAGGGTCCTGTACTGGAACCACGCCATCGTCCACCCACCGGTCGATCGGGCGCAGCGGCCCGACGACGTCAAGGACGTGTACGTGCACGTGGAGAAGGAGACGGACGCGGGGGTGGTGGTCAGCGGGGCGAAGGTGGTGGCGACGGGTTCGGCCCTGACCCACTACAGCTTCCTGGCCCACCAGGGAATGCCCCTCAAGGACAGGAGCATGGCGCTGATCGCCACCGTCCCGATGGGCGCACCCGGGGTGAAGCTGCTCTGCCGTCCCTCCTACACCGCCGCCGCGGCCAGGACCGGCGGCCCCTTCGACCACCCGCTCTCCTCCCGGATGGATGAGAACGACAGCGTCCTCGTCCTCGACCGGGTGCTCGTTCCGTGGGAGAACATCTTCGTCTACGGCGATGTGGGCAAGGCCCAGCTGTTCGGCAGCGACTCGGGGTTCATGGAGCGGTTCACCTTCCACGGCTGCGTCAGGCTGACGGTGAAGCTGGAGTTCATCGCCGGGCTGCTCAGCCGCGCGCTGGAGATCACGGGCACGCACGACTTCCGCGGGGTCCAGAGCCGCCTGGGCGAGGTGCTGGCATGGCGCAACCTCTTTCAGGGCCTGGCGGACGCCGCGGCGAGGAACCCCGTCCCGTGGCGCGACGGCTCGCTCCTGCCCAACCCCGCCTACGGCATGGCCTACCGATGGTTCATGCAGATCGGGTACCCGCGTGTACGCGAGATCGTGCAGCAGGACGTCGCAAGCGGACTCATCTACGTCAACTCCAGCACCGACGACTTCCACAACCCGGAGATCCGCCCCTATCTGGACAAGTACCTGCGCGGCTCCCACGGGGCCGACGCGGTGGAGCGCTCCAAGGTCATGAAGCTCCTCTGGGACGCGACCGGCTCGGAGTTCGGTGGCAGGCACGAACTGTACGAGCGCAACTACGCCGGCAACCACGAGGCGACGCGGATCGACCTGCTGACCCACCACACCGCCCGGGGCGACCTGGGCGGTTTCGTCGCGTTCGCGCAGCGGTGCATGGACGAGTACGACCTGGACGGCTGGACGGTCCCGGATCTGCGGGACCACAGGACGGCACCACGAGGGACGGGAGACGGCCATGGCCACTGACTCCATCACACGACGCTTCGGGGCGCAGGTGGAACGCACCCCGGACGCCATCGCCGTGTCCTCGGGGGGCACGGACCTGACCTACCTGGAGCTGGATCAGCACTCGGACCGAATCGCACGCGGGCTGCGCGTCCTGGGTGTGGGAGCGCGGACCCCGGTCGCCGTACTCATGTCCAGGTCCGCGGACCTCGTCGCCGTGACCCTGGCCGTCCTCAAGGCCGGAGGCCACTACGTACCGCTCCACGAGGGGCACCCCGTGGAACGGTTGGCTGAGGTCGTCTGCGACTCCGGGGCCCGGATCCTCGTCACGGACGTGTCCCCGGGTGGAGGGGGCGTCCCCGCCTGCGAAACGGTCACGGACGTGCGTGCCCTCACCCGCGCTGCGGAGGAGGTCCGCGGCCCCGGACAGGGCGGCACCGCACCACCGGAGGAGGGCCCAGGACGCACGGCCTACCTGATGTACACCTCCGGTTCCACGGGCGCTCCGAAGGGCGTCGCGGTCACCCACGGAGGCGTGCTCGGTCTGGTCGACGACGGCTGCTGGGAGGGGAACGCCCACGAGCGCGTGCTGATGGTCGCGCCGTACGCCTTCAGCGTCTCGTCCTACGAACTGTGGGTGCCCCTGCTGCGGGGAGGAACCGTCGTCACGGCACCGCCCGGCCCGGTGGACGTCTCCACCCTGCGCCGCCTGGTCTCCGAGAAGGGGATCACCGGCCTCCACCTGACGGCCGGCCTGTTCCGGGTCCTGGCCGAGGAGGCCCCCGAGTCGCTTCGGGGGGTGCGTGAGGTCCTGACGGGGGGCGACATCGTCTCCTCACGCGCGGTACGCCGCGTTCTGGAAGCCGCACCGGGAACAGTCGTCAGGGCCACCTACGGCGCCACAGAGCTCACCCTCTTCGCCCTCACCATGCGGATGGCCTCCGTGGAGGATGTCGACGACGTCGTGCCGGCCGGGCACTGCATGGACGGAACATACGTCTACGTCCTCGACAGCGCGCTCCGTCCGGTCGCCACCGGCACGGTCGGCGAACTCTACGTGTCCAGCGACCGCCTGGCCCGGGGCTACCACCGGCGTCCGGACCTGACCGCCCAGCGGTTCGTCGCCGATCCCTTCCGGGGATCGGCACGGCGGATGTACCGCACGGGCGACCTGGTACGCCGCAGGTCGAACGGTGTGGTGGAGTTCCTGGGCAGGGCCGACCTCCAGGTCAAGATCAGGGGTTTTCGCGTCGAGCCCGCCGAGGTCGAGGCGGTGCTCGCACGGTTCCCCGGCGTGGCGCACGCGGCGGTGACCCCCCACGACGACCCCTCCGGCTCACGGAGTCTCACGGCGCACGTGGTCGCCGAGCGGGGAGGGCCCCCGTTGGACGTCGCGGGGCTCCAAGAGCACACGCGGCGCCTGTTGCCCGACTACATGGTCCCCTCCACCTTCATCGTGCTGGACTCCCTCCCCCTGACCCCCAACGGGAAGGTGGACCGCCGGGCCCTGCCCAAGGCCGCCTCTCCGTCCGCGGCACCGGAACGCCGGGGGCCCCGGAACCGGGCCGAGGAGCTCCTGTGCTCCCTCTTCGCGGACGTGCTCGACGTGCCGGACGTCGGAGTCACCGACGACTTCTTCGACCTGGGAGGCCAGTCGCTCCTGGCCATGCGTTTGCTCAGCCGACTGGAGTCGGCGACGGGAGTGGACCTGCCTGTCAAGGTCCTGTTCGACTCCCCGACCGCGGAGTCCCTGTCCCGTCACGTCCTGTCCCACTCCGCCTGGTCGGAGAACACCGCGGTCAGCGCGTAGGGACGCGACGGAGGAGATCCGAGATATCCGCCCCGAGCCCAAGGAGAAGACCATGAACCCCTTCGACTCTTCCGAGGGATCCTTCCTCGTTCTGACCAACCCGGCGGGGGAGCACTCCCTGTGGCCGGCCTCCGCCAACCCCCCGGCGGGGTGGAGCGTGCGCCACGGTCCCGCAGACAGGCGGGAATGCCTCGACCTGGTCACCGACGTCTGGTCTGACGCGGAGCCCGGACCCATGCCCCTATCGCTCCAACAGCGCTTCCTGCTTGGGCTGGACAAGGGGGACACGGACGGCTCGTGCGGTACCGGACACGTCCTCGGAACGGGGGTGCGCGTCTCGGGTGCGGTGGAGATCCCCGTGCTCCAGCGGTCCCTGGAAGAACTGGTGGAGCGCCACGAGGTCCTGCGCACCCTCCTGGTCGGAGAGAACGGCGAACGCATCCCTGTCGTCCTCCCCCCGTCGAAGGTCCCCCTCGACGTGCACGACCTCTCGGGAACGCCCGCGAAGGAGCGGAACCGCCGCGCCGAGGACTTCCTGAACGAACAGGAGGTGCTCGGCCTTCCCTTCGGAGAGGTCCCCCACCTCCGAGCCGCTCTGGGCAGGTTCGGGCCCGAGGACGCGGTTCTGGTCCTGATCGCCCACCACATGGCCGTGGACGGGTGGTCCATGCGCGTCCTGATCCGGGACCTGGCCATCATCCACGCGCTCGGAGCCGGGGCCCCGGCCGGGCCCCTCCCCTACGCCTACTCCTATGCGGAGCACGCGCGTGAACAGGGCGAGTGGGCCGAGGGGGCACAGGCCGCCGACGCCCGAGAGTACTGGCGTGAGAAGCTCCGCGGCGCCCGCATGACGACCATCGGGAACGATCGACCCCACCGGGGCGGCCCCGACTCCTACGCCGTGCACCGGTTCTCGCTGGAGGAGGAGACGGCCGCTTCGCTTCTGGCCAGGGCGCGAAAGGCCCGCTGCTCACCGTTCATGGTCCTCATGGCCGTTTACAACCTCGTGCTCTCCAGGCGCACCGGCGAGAAGGACCTGACCGTCCCCACCTTCACGTCGGGACGCGGCCAGGCCAAGTACCAGAACACCGTCGGCCCGTTCAACAACTTCCTGCCCCTACGCACGGACCTGTCCGGCTGCACGACCTTCGACGAGGTCCTGGCTCGTACCCGGGCCACGTGCCTGGACGCCTACCACCACGACGTCCCCTTCCCCCTGATCGCCGGAGAGGCGCCCGACCTCATGGAGCCCTTCGTCCGGAACGACGTCGACGTCGTGGCCTTTGAGGTGCTCCAGTTCCCCGATGCCATGGAGGGCGAGTCCTTCGGCCCACTGGTGGTCACCGAACTCCAAGAGCGCACGGTCTCCCAGGCGCCGAGCTCCGCCATTCCCGACGGTCTGCTGTGGGCGATGGAGGTGCTGCCGAACGGGCGCGTCACCGGCAGCCTCAAGTTCAACGCCGACCTGTTCGACGATGAGACCGTTCAGGCGCTGGTGGAGGAGTTCTGCCGTGTCCTGGCCCAGGTGACCAGAGAACCAGGGGCCCCGCTGAGCGGAGTGTGAGCGCCGAGGGCGGCGGACGGACCCCGTCCGCCGCCCGGACCCCGCTCAGCGACGGACGCGGTACCTGAGGTGCGTGGCGTTGGACGTCGTCACCGCGGCGACCTGTTCGAGCCCGACCGGGTCGTCCTCCCCCAAGTGGTCGAACAGCCGGGTGCCGCCGCCGAGCAGGACCGGTACGAGGTGGATGTGGATCTCGTCCAGCAGCCCATCCCGCACGAACTGCTGCGTGGCGTTGGCGCCCATCACGTATACCCCCTTGTCCCCGGCCTCCTTCCTGGCCTCCTCCAGGGCGGCCAGGGGACCCTCCGTCACGAAGCGGAACTCTGTCTCACCCTGTTTCTCGGCGGGCCGCTCCTCATGGGTGAGAACGAACACCGTGACGCGCATCGGCCCGTTCGGCCCGGTCCACCCCTGCGGCCCGTAGACGACGTCGAAGGTCCGGCGCCCCATCACCACCGCTCCCAGGTCCTCCGCGGCCTCGGCGAGCAGGGCATGCTCCCGGTCGTCCCCGCCGAACACCCAGTCGTGGAGGCGCCCGGCCGCGTCACCGGGCCCCGTGATGAAACCGTCCAGCGACATCGAGACATCCGTTCCGACGATCCCCATAAACACTCCTCAACCGTTCTCCATGTACACGGCCCGGCTCCGAACGCGACCGCCGGCGACGGACCGTGTTCGTTGAGACGGTCGAGGAGGGGGAAAATCATCGCCCGCTGGTCCGTGGACCAGCGGGCGACGGTGAGGAGGCACGGTCAGCCGTCGGAGCGTGTCCCCCCTCCGCGCACGTGGACCTCGGGTACGTAGAGGATCCAGCGTCCGCCGGACTCCAGGAACTCCCGTTCCTTGGAGATGATCTCCTCCGCGTGGTTCCACGCGAAGAGCAGCGCGTAGTCGGGGTAGGGGTCGCCGAACGCCTCCGCCGGCACGATGGGGATGTGCGAGCCGGGCATGACCCTTCCCTGCTTCTCCCTGGTGGAGTCGCAGACGTAGGGCACCAGGTCCGCGCCGATACCGAAGGAGTTCGTCACGGTCGTGCTCTTGGCCGTGGCGCCGTAGCCGGCCACGGTGCTCCCCTCGTCGCGCAGGCGGCGCAGAAGGCCGACCAGGTCCTCGCCGATCCTGGCGACGCGATCGCCCAGACGGAGGAACGTGTCGTACTCGGCCAGGCCGAGTTCCCTCTCCTCGTCCAGCATCCGGCCCAGGCGCGCGCTCGGCGTCCGGCGCCCGGGGCGCGCCGTGGTGTAGCGCACCGATCCCCCGTGCACGGGGATGCGCTCGGCGTCGACCAGTTCGAGTCCGAACCGCCGCACCATCTCCCTCACCGAACGGGCGGCGAAAAGGTGGACGTGCTCGTCGTAGATCTGGTCGAAGGCACTGGTGGAGAGGATGTCCCCCAGGTAGCGCTCCTCGAACACGAAGATCCCGTCATCGGCCAGTAGCACCTCCACACCCTTGAGAACCGAGTCGATGTAGGAGATGTGGCTGAAGGCGTTGGCCGAGTAGACCACGTCGGCGGGACCGTGCTCGCGGAGGATCCGGAGGGCCGACAACTCCTCGAAGAAGTCGACGAGGACGTCGACCCCCTTCCGCCGTGCGACGGCGGACGCCTCCTCTGAGGGATCCACCCCCAGGTGCCTGGCACCGGCCTCGGCGATCCTCCTGAGCATGATCCCGTCGTTGCTGCCGATCTCCACGACGAAGGGGGGGTCCCCGTCGGGTCGCTGCGCGAGGAACAGGTCCGCGACTGCCTCGAAGTGCCTTCTCATGAACGCCGACTCCGAGGATCGGTAGGGGTAGTCATCGCGGAACATGTGCTCGCGCGGGACCTCCTCCATCTGCTGGACCATGGTGCAGGTGTCACAGACGCCGATCGCCAACCGGAACGTGTTCTCCCCTCCGGCCTTCTCCGGTGGCGGGAAGGCGTTGGAGATGGGCTGCCGCCCGAAGTCGAGGCACTCGCGGACCGCGCCCCCGCAGATGCGGCAGGTCTTCGTCGTTCGGGCCATCGTCTCCCCCTCTGTACGCGTGGTACCTGGCCGGGCGCTCACGAGAACTGGCCCGGGCGGCGGCCCGGCCCGGCCGGGCCCCGGTAGGCCTGGGCGATGCCGAGCCAGTGCTCGGCGTCGGGTCCGACGGCGGTGACGTCGAGGTCGTCCCGGTGGCGGCGGCGCGTCACCAGCAGGCAGAAGTCGACGGCGTCGCCGGTGACGCGCTGTTCGGCGTCGGCGGGACCGAACTCCCACACCTGCCCGGAGGGGGCCCTCAGCTCGAAGCGGAACTCGGTGTCCGGCGGGGTCAGCCCGCGGGACTGGTAGCCGAATTCCCAGGTCAGCACCGCGAACCCCGCGACGTTGCCGATCCTGTCGGTGCGCTCGGGACGGACACCGAGCGCGTCGGCGACGTCCTGGCCGTGCGCGAAGAGCTCCATCATCCCCGCGCAGGCGAGCACCGCCGGGGGGATCGGACGCACCAGCCAGGGAACGGGCCGGTCCGCCGGGGCCTTCGCCAGGGCCTCCACCGCGAAGTCGCGGTCCTCGCGCCAGCGGGCCAGGAGCTTCTCGGGCTCGTCGAGGGGATAGGTGGCGAGTACCGCGTTGACGGCGCCGTCGAAGTCCTTGCCCGCCTCGGCGGTCATGGCCCTGAACGCCTCCGCGTCCGAGGCGGCGGTTCCCGCCAGACGGAAGACGAAGGAGAGGTGGGCGATCTGGTGGGCGACGGTCCACCCCTCGGCGGGGGTCGGGCGGGCCCAGTCCGCGGGGTCCAGGTCGGCCACGAGTGCGTCGACCGCGGCCGCCTCGGCCGCCAGGTCGGCGATGGTGTCGGGCAGGTTGTTCACGTCTCGTTCCTCTTCCGTCTGGCGGGAACCGCCGCCTCGGACGCGGAGGCGTTCAGGGCCATGACCGCCGAGGCGGG
>NZ_LEKI01000089.1:0-23533 GCF_001029525.1 Nocardiopsis sp. RV163
GTCACCGTCCCCCTCCGACAGCGCGTACATTGCAACGCGTGACCGACAAGACCCACACCCCGGACGCCGAACTGCCCGCGGGGGCGCCGCCCGCCCCCGCCGCACCCGTCGAGCGCGGCCTGCTGCGCTGGGAGGTCCTGTGCGTGCTCGCCCTGTCGCTGGGCGCCGCGGCGGTCTCGGCGACCATCTCCTTCCTCGGCGTGCTCACCGAGCCCCAGTCACTGGCCGAGCAGACCGCCAGCCTGGTGCGCCCCCGAGCGGACGAGGAGCGCCCCTGGCTGGACCTGTCGTGGCAGCTGTTCGCGCTGGCAAGCGCCCTGGTCCCGGTTCTGCTGGTGGCCTACCTCCTTCGCCGCTCGGGCGACTCCTCGGCAACGATCGGCTTCGACCTGCGCCGTCCCGGCTTCGACCTGGGCTCCGGCGCCCTGCTGGCCGCGCTGATCGGCCTCAGCGGCCTTGCGCTGTACGTGGTCTCCTGGCGGTTGGGGCTGACGGTCACGATCAGGCCCAGCACCCTGGCCGGGAACTGGTGGGACGTGCCCGTGCTGGTGCTCCAGGCGGCCAAGAACGGGATCCTGGAGGAGGTGATCGTGGTCGGCTACCTGCTGCACCGGCTGGGGCAACTGGGGTGGACGCCGTGGAAGGCGGTGCTGGCCAGCTCGGTGCTGCGCGCCTTCTACCACCTCTACCAGGGCGTCGGGATGTTCTTCGGCAACCTGGTGATGGGGCTGGTCTTCGGCTGGTTCTACCTGCGTTACGGACGCGTGATGCCCCTGGTGGTGGCGCACACGGCCATCGACGTCGCGGCCTTCGTCGGCTCGGTCTACCTCATCGGCCGTCTGGACTGGCTGCCCTCGTGAGGCCGCGGGCGGCGATGGCGTCCTCCAGGTAGCGGGGGCGGCCCAGGAACAGGCCCGTGGCCAGGTTGACCGAGACCAGCGCCGCCAGCAGGAGCAGGGGCGCGTGCCAGCCGCCGCTGACCTCGCGCAGCAGCCCGAACAGGAAGGGCCCCGCCCCGCCCATGAGGTAGCCCAGGCTCTGGCTGACGGCCGAGAGCGCCGCCGTCCCCGCCCCGGTGCGGGTGCGCAGCGCGAAGGAGGTCAGGGCGAAGACGAAGCTGCCCATGCCGATCCCCACGAGCGTGGTCCAGGCCCACACCCCCGACAGCGGGGCGAACCAGAGCCCGGCCAGTCCCGCGAGGTAGGCGCCGGAGAAGGCCAGCACGAAGGGGCGCTGGTCGCTGGTCCGGGTCAGCAGCGTGGGCAGCACCAGGGACATGGGGATGCCCAGGACGGTGAGATAGGACAGCGCCAGGCCCGCGGTCTGGGCGTCCATGCCCTGGTCGCGCAGCATCTGCGCGTACCAGCCGAACATGATGTAGGCGACCGAGGACTGGGTGCCGAAGTAGAGGACGGACTGCCAGCCCAGGCCGGTGCGCAGCACCTGGCCGAAGCCCAGGGCCCGGGAGGCGTCGCCGCGCGCGGGCTCGTGGCGCAGCACCAGCAGCCAGGGGACGGCGGCCACGACGCCGAAGAGCGCGTAGGCGCCCAGCGCCGCGCGCCACTCGCCGGTGGACTGCTCCAGGGGCACGGTGGCCGCGGCGGCGATGGTGGTGCCCAGCGCCAGGCCGGTGGTGTACACGGTGGTCATGAGGCCCACGCGGTCGGGGAAGTGCTCCTTGACCAGGGCGGGCAGGATGACGTTGCCGACCGCGCCGCCGGACAGGGCCACCACGCTCAGGACCAGGAACATCCACGGCTCGGGGGCCGCGGCGCGGGCGGCGAGGCCGACGGTGAGGGCGACGAGCGCGTAGACCAGCAGGTGGTGCTCGCCCAGGCGGCGCCCCAGAACGGGGGTCAGGCCGCCGAAGAGCGCGAAGCACAGCACGGGCAGGGTGGTGAGGATCCCCGCGCCGACGGCGGTCATGCCCAGCCCGGCGGTCACCTCGTCGAGCACGGGGCCGACGCTGGTGATGGCGGTGCGAAGGTTCAGGGCGGCCAAGGCGATCCCGGCGGCGAGCAGCAGCAGGGCCGCGCGCGGGGGACGGCTCGGGGCGGTCCGGCCTGCGGCGGGGCCGCTCGTCACGGGGGTGCGGGGGGCTGGTCCGGCGCTCATGGAGGCGACTCGCAGAAATTCATAGGATGACCCGATGTACTTCATGAGGATAACGCATTACCGTTCAAAGCCAATTCCCGACGGTAACTGGTCTAAGCTCCGGCCTTAACCGTTCCGTACCTGTGCGCTGGCCCATTCATCCGGCGACCCGCCCCTAGGAGGTATACGCGTGCCCCTCGCCTCGACACGCCGGACCGGTCTCGTCGACCAGGTCATCAGTCAGTTACGAGCACAGATCGACTCGGGCGAGTGGGGTGTGGGCGACCGCATCCCCACCGAGTCGGAGCTCTCCGACCAGCTTGAGGTGGGCCGCAACACCGTCCGCGAGGCGGTGCGCGCCCTGGCCCACGCCGGGCTGCTGGAGATCCGCCAGGGGGCGGGCACCTTCGTGCGGGCCTCCAGCGAACTCGGCGGCGCCCTGCGGCGCCGCCTGGAGCGCTCCCGCCTGCGGGAGAACCTGGAGGTGCGCCGCGCGCTGGAGGTAGAGGCGGCCCGGCTGGCCGCGCTGCGCCACAGCGACGAGGACATGGCCGACATCGACCGCGCCATGGCGCTGCGCGAGGCCGCCTGGCGCGAGCGCGACATGGGCGCGTTCGTGGAGGCGGACTTCACGTTCCACCGCGCGGTGGTCAACGCCACCCACAACACCCTGCTCATCGACCTGTACGACGACATCGCGCAGGTGGTGTACGCGAGCATCGCGCACACGGCCTACGAGCAGGGCGCCGAGGCGACCGACCGCCCCTCCTCGGCCACCGACGGCGTGGACCACTCCAAGCTGACCGAGGCGATCCGCGACGCCGACGCGGCCGGGGCCGCGCGGGAGGCAACCTGCTACATCGACGAGCTGCTCTCGTTCACCGAGGATTGAGCGGCCCGCGTCGGACCCGGTCCGTCCGAGAGGCGCCTCGAAGGCCTGGGAGCGTTCCCACACGCTTCCGGGCCGGTGCGCACGCACCGGGTCCGTCCCGCCCCGAGGAGCCCGCGCGGACCCGGCGGGCGCGTCGCCCCGGACCGGGCGACGCATTCCGGAGCCGCCCCCGGCCGCCACAGAGAGGGCCCACGGCTCACTCCCGGGGGTCGCCCACAGCGGAGCGCGGCCAGACCCGCGAACGGGCCGCAGGATGGCCCTCCGCGCCGCGCGCGGCGGTGTCGCGCAGGGCACCCAGGGTCCGCGGGCGCCCGGAGCGCCGCGAGCGGTGCTCGGAGCGGTCCTCCCAGCCCGCGACCCGCGAGGGGTCCAGTCCGAGCAGGTCCAGGGTGCTCTCCCCAGCGTAGACGGCGTCGATGATCTCGCGTTCGCGCGAGACGCTGTCCACGGTCGCGGCGATGATGGAGCCGACCTGCCCCCGGGGCAGGCACACCACGCCGTCGTCGTCGGCGACGATCCAGTCGCCCCGCCGCACGGGCAGGGGCGCGGGGCCGCCCGGCGTCATGCTGATCTGGCGGCCCACCGAGCCGCCCGCCTCGTGCGCGGCCTCGCGGACCGCGACCCCGGCCCCGAAGACCGGCAGCGCGCAACGGGCGATGGCCGCGATGTCGCGGACGCAGCCGTCCAGGACGATGCCCGCTACCCCGCGGGTGCTGGCGGCCACGGCGAGGATCTCGTCGACGTAGCCGTACTCGGCCTCCCCGGCCACGTCCACCACCAGGGCGGAGCCGGGCGGGGCCTGGGCCACGGCGACGTGGATGGCGAGGTTGTCCCCCGGCGTGCAGCGGACCGGGAAGGCGGTAGCCGCGAAGGCGGCCCCCGGCCAGACGGAGAACAGGTGCGTCCCGAACGGCCGGCCGCCGCACCGCGCGAGCGCCACCGCGCCCACAGCCGTCAACGTATCCGCCAGTGCCACGTCAGCCTCCCACTACACCCGTGCCCGGTGCGGCCGGCACGGACCGACCCCTTCCCATACTCACCGGTAACTTAAGCGTGACGCAAGCCGTGCGCGCCGGAAACACGTAAAAATGCTACCGCTGGTTACAGATACGGACGGGAGAGGCCGTCCGCGCCTACCCAGCGTGCCCGCCGCCGGGCCCGCCGGTCCGCGGCGCGCTCGTCTCGGTCCGTCGCGCCGCGGACCACCGGCCCCCGGGTCGCGGTTCCCCGGATCGTTCCGGTCCCGCCCGTCGCCCTCCACCGCCCTCGGCGCGGAGCCTTCGGCTCCGGTGCTCGCGCGAGCAGCGGGCCACCCCTCCCCGCGCCGGTTCCGCCCGTAAAGCCGACCGGGCCGACCGGGCCGACCCGCGCGAACCGTCTCGCGGGAGACGTCCCGGACGGCCGCCCGCGTCACCGACCCCTCAGGGCGGTACTCCTAGGGCGCGACCCACTCGAGGGGACGGTCGCCCCCCTTGCGCTCCTTGCGCACCGACAGGTGGTCCCAGGACTCCACGTAGCCGACCCCCGGCGTGGCGCGCACCCCCTCCAGGGCCTCCACCAGTTGGCAGCGGTCGGGTGCGGTGAGGGTGCCGATGACGTCGTAGCGCCCGAAACCGCTGGCCAGGAAGGAGATCCTGGGCATGTTCGCCAGCGCGGCCCCCAGCAGTTCGGCGTCGCCCCGGCAGCGCAGGCCGAAGCCCAGCCGCTCGTTGGCCCCCACCGCCGCGGGCTCCACCAGCGCGGTCACGTGCACCACACCGGAGTCGAGCAGCCGCACCACCCGCGAACGGGCCGCGGCCTGCGACAACCCCACCTGGCGTGCCAGGTCCGCGTAGGAGCACCTGCCGTCCCTGAGAAGCTGCCGCACCAGACGCCAGTCCAGGGCGTCCAGTTCGATGTCGCGCAGCTCCCGGACGCTGCTGTGGGCGTCCTTGAACACCGAGTTGGCGCGGAAGACCTCCGCGCCGTCCACACCGGGCAGCGCGCGCAGCTCCGAGAGTTCCTTGGTCAGGGCCGCGCCGTCGGCCACCCGCACCTGCGCCACGGCAGGGAACCGTCCGGCCGAGTGCGCGGCGAAGGTCACCGCCTCCCTCTCCCCCAGCGCGTCCAGCATCGGCCCCACGGGGCCGCTGACGCGGAACGACACGTGGCTGAGGACCTCCATTCCCACGACACCGGCGTGCAGAACCCCGACGATCCTGATCGCCCCGGACTGCACGAGCTGGCGCACTCTGGCGCGTACCGCGGTCCTCGACAGACCGACTCCGTCGGCCAGTGCCTGGAACGTCGCTCGGCCGTCCCCTTGCAGCGCGCGCATGAGCGCGGTGTCAACCGCATCGAGCACGATGGCTTGCCTTTCATTCCCATGACGCCGCCCTTCCCCCGGGAGACGCCCCCTCCTGCGGCCAGATCATCGCAGCTACGGCGTGCTCGCACTACTGATCGCCAAAGAAATCGGTTGATCTCCCCCTTTGGCGGCGCGGGAGGGGTCGGCTAACGCCCCATGCGCCGCGTGCGAGACACATAACAGACTTGTATAGAACATCCCTCATGACTGAGTAGCGGTGCACACAAACCCGCGCAAAGCGCCACACTGAGAACTGTCGGGCCCGCACACGCACCCCGCGGGCTCTCCACGCCCGGAGGAGGACGGCCCGCACGGTACGTCCGAAAATCACGGGCAGGCCCGTAGGGGAATCGGATGCCCCTCTCCGGCGTGTACATATCAGAGGTTTCGGACACGAGTCCGTGCCCGCGGCGTGGCACCGCACGGCGACCGCGGCGGGAACGGCGAAGACAACGGGGCGGTCCCGCCCCGCGGCTGGAGAGGAACCACCGGTGACAGCGGAGGACGATCAGCGGGACGGGGCGCCCGCGCGCCCGGGTACGGGCCGGGCGCTGCTGTGGACCGCGGCGTCGGTTCCCCTTCCCGGACTGGCCCACCTGCGGATGCGCCGCAGGGTCGCGGGCGCCGTGATCCTGGGGGTCTACCTGGCCGGGCTCCTGGGGCTGGTGGCGTGGGCGTGGTGGCTGGGCGCCGACGAGGAGAACACCATGGCGCGGCTGGCCACCATGGCGCTACAGGGCCGGTGGCTGCTCAGGGCCATGGGCGTGGTGTTCGTCGCGGCGGTGCTGTGGCTGACGGTGATCGTGCACTCGTGGGTGATCACCCGGCCCGCGGAGGCGTCCCGGAACTCGCGGCTGCTCGGCGCGGCCGTGGTGCTGCTGCTGTGCCTGACCGTCGCGGCGCCCTCGGCGCTGGCCCTGCACGGCGGCTACACGGCCCACCAGACGCTGAACAGCGTCTTCCACGCCGAGGAGGACCCCCTCCTGCCCCCGCACGACGAGGCCGACCCGTGGAACGGCCAGGAGCGGGTCAACGTGCTGCTGATAGGCGCGGACTCCGCGGACAACCGCTACGGGGTGCGCACCGACAGCATGATGGTGGCCAGCATCGACACCGCGACCGGCGACACCGTGCTGGTGGGGCTGCCGCGCAACCTGGAGAACGTGCACTTCCCCGAGGACAGCGCCCTGGCCGAGCGCTACCCCGAGCCCTACGGCTTCGACCTGCTGCTCAACGACGTGTACCAGACGGTGGCCGAGGAGCCCGAGGAGCTGGCGCTCAACCCGGACGCGGCCGACTCCTCCGCCGACACCCTCAAGAAGGTCATCGGGTACAACCTCGACCTGGAGATCGGCTACTACACGATGGTCGACATGATGGGCTTCCGCGACCTGATCGACGCGATCGGCGGCGTGGAGGTGCTCATCGAGGAGCCGATCCCCTACGGCGTGCACGGCGGGGTGCTGGAGCCGGGCCTGCGCCGCCTCGACGGCCACGACGCGCTCTGGTACGGCCGCTCGCGGACCAACAGCGACGACTACGGCCGGATGGGCCGCCAGGGCTGCCTGATCAAGTACGTGGCCGAGCAGGTCGACCCGATGACCGTCCTGACGAGCTACCGCAGGCTCGCGGGCGCCACCGAGCGCACCCTGAGCACTGACATCCCCCAGGCCAAGGTGCCCGCTTTCGTCGAGCTGGCCGACAGGGTCACCGACGCCGGGAGCATGAGCACGTTCCAGCTCTCGCCGCCCCAGGTCAACACGGCCAACCCGGACTGGGAGCAGGTCAAGGCCCTGGTCGCCGAGGCGATCACCGGTGGTGGGTCCGAGGGCGGCGACGCGGCCGCCGAGCCCTCCGGCGCCCCCTCCGAGGAGGAGTCCGCCGCGCCCTCGGAACCGGCGGAGCCCGCGGAGGACGAAGGGCTGACCGAGTGGCAGGAGTACACGGGCCTCGACGAGGAGGAGCCCGGGGAGCCGGGCCGCCAGGTGGGCGAGGAGCCCAGCAGCCTGGAGGCCCTGTGCCCCTGAGCGGGCGCTGAACCCGGTGCGCGGCCCCCGCTCCCCCTCGGGGGCCGCGCGCAACCCCGCGTGACCGGTGTCGGTCAGAAGAACGCGGACCGTTGCGGGCCGCTCACCGCCGTGTGAACCTGACCCGGTGACCCCCGCGCAGATCTGGACCCTCGTCGCGTTGGGCGCCTTCCACGGCCTGCACCCGGGTATGGGCTGGCTGCTGGCCGTGAGCCGCGGCCTCCAGGAGGGCGGTCGCGCGGAAGTGCTGCGGTCGCTGCCCGCCATCGCCGCCGGGCACGCCGCGAGCGTGGGGGTGGCGGCCGTGGCCGTCACCGCCACCGGCTCGGTCACCGCTTCGGTGCTCTTCCCCGTGGCGGGCGGCGCGCTGATCGTCCTGGTGGGGCTGGTGATGCTGCTGTCGCACCGGCACTTCCAGTGGCGCGGGGTACGGCTGCCGCTGTGGCAGCTTTGCGCGTGGTCGTTCCTGATGTCGTCGGCGCACGGCGCGGGGTTGATGCTGATGCCGGTGCTGGCGGGGCAGCTCGCGCACACGCACTCCGGCGGGCACGGCGGACACGGCGCCGGGGCGCAGGGGGCCGCGGAGGAGGAGGCGGCCCCGGTCGGCGGGGCCGAGGGCCCGGCGGAGGAGGCGGCCGGAGGCGCTGGTGCGGAGGCCGCGGGCGGGGCCGCGGCCGAGGGGGCCTGGTCCCTCTGGGACGCGACGCTGGTCGGCCTGGCCGCGACCGGCGTGCACACGCTGGCGATGCTGGGCGCGGCGGGGGTCGCGGCGCTGCTCGCGCACGACTTCCTGGGGGTGCACGCGCTGCGCTGGCGCGGTGTGACCATGGACCGGATCTGGGCGCTGACCCTGGTCCTGGGCGGGTTGTTCGTCCTGTGGTCGATCCGGTGAACCGCGACGACGGCCTCCGGGGGCGGTAGAGCCGTCCCGGTAGGGGGAAAAATGTCCGCGGTGCCGGAAACCCGGGGGTCCTCCCGGGAGTTGTCTCTCTGAAAACGCGTCGGCGGTGACGGCACCGCCCGGCACGGACACGGAGGAGCGGGGCATGACACACAGCAGCGCGCGGCCCGAGCGCCGGTGGACCGGCGTGCTCATGGCCGTGGCCGTTCTGTCGGCGCTGGCCGTCGTCGCCGTCGTGAGCGCGCGCTGGGTGGCGCGCAACACCGACCTGTTCCCCGCCTCGACGCCCTGGGGGCCGGAGTGCTCGGTGTGGACGGGCGAGGCGCACGTCCGCCTGGACCGGGACCAGGCCCGGCGGGCGACCACCGCGGCCGCCGTCGCCGTCCAGGGCGGCAGCGCCCCAATCGGGGCTCCCGACACCAGCGACATCCCAGAGTCGGTGACGACGCTGCTGGAGGAGGGCCCGGAGGAGGACGCCGGCCCCTCGCTGACCTGCCGTTCCACCAAGAACCCGGACCTCGAGGCACAGGAGGGGCTGGAGCCCTCGGGCCTGAGGCCGCGCGCCCAGCACCTGCTGGAGGGCATGGAGGCGCACTTCTCCGGCCTGAGCCTGGGCGGCTACGAGCCGGGCGGCTTCGACACCGGCCACGGCGACGACTCGGCGCACTACGACGGCCGCGCGATCGACGTCTTCTACCGGCCGGTCAACGAGGACAACCGCCGCGCGGGCTGGGTGATGGCGCACTGGCTGATCGCGCACGCGCCGGACTACGAGATCGACGTGATCATCTTCGACGACCGGATCTGGAGCACGAGCTTCCCGTCGCTGGGGTGGCGCGACTACGAGGCCGACCCCGACAACGAGATCCTGCGCCACCTGGACCACGTGCACGTGGACGTGCAGCGCGGGAGGGAGGCCCCCGAGGGCGGGTGAGGCGGCCCCGGAGCCGGCGCTGGCGCGGGGAGGGCGGCCGGGCGAGCCGCTGTCGGCGCGGGGGGAGGCGGCAGCGGTCACGGCGGACACGGGCCGTGACCGCTGCCGCCCGTCCTCACTCCTCCAGGCGGAAGCCCACCTTGAGTCCGACCTGGAAGTGGGCGACGCCGCCCTCCTCGATGTGGCCGCGTATCTCGGTGACCTCGAACCAGTCGAGTCCGCGCAGCGTGGCCGAGGCCCGGTCGATGCCGTTGCGAATGGCCTGGTCGATTCCCTGCGGCGAAGTGCCGACGATCTCCGTGACGCGGTAGGTGTTGTGGGACATGCGGGACCCCCTGCGTGGTCGGTTCTCGGCCGCGCGGAGCGCGGCCCCCCGCTTCCTGCCTCCCCTTAATCCCCTGGAGCCACACGGAGACCTCCCGGCGCATCCGCCTCGCACCGACGTGCGGGGGCCCAGCGCTTTGCCGTCGGCGGGGACACTCGGGGGACGCCGTTGGGACGGGCTTGACCCGCGGTCGCGCCCCGCGAGTCCAGGAGTTATGCGAAAAATGCCACATTGGCCCCTATTTGGGACTTAAGACCTCGCATCGGCGGGACTCTCCCGAGACAACGTCGTAACTGACTCTTGACGTACACCAGGGGGCATCGGTGTACATTGGGTCCTAGCGCTTCGGTCCCCCGTCGGAGCGCGGGAGCGGTGTTCCGAGCCCCCGTTGGAGCACCGCCTGCGACGCCGGGTGGTTTGCCCCCGTAACCACCCGGCGTCGCCTTGTGTACGACTCCGAGCCGCCCGCGCGGGCGGACGGACGCGAAGACCCGAACGTGCCCGTGGCTTGACCACGGAGGCAGTTTCCCGGCTTGGGGGTCAGCATTGGGTAAACCGGTGGAGGCGCAGTGCTCGCGGCGCGGGTGCCGCGCCGAGGCGACGTGGGCGCTGGTGTGGAACAACCCCAAGCTGCACACCCCCGACCGGCGCAAGGTGTGGACGGCCTGCGACGAGCACCGCGAGTACCTGTCCTCCTTCCTGGACATGCGGGGGTTCCTGCGCGAGACCGTCCCCATGGACGATTTCGAGGGCTGACCGGCCCCAGGACCCGCAGTCCGGGTCTGCGGGGACCGGGCTCGGCGCGGGCCTCCGCCGCGGGCCCCTCCGGACGGGACGGCGGGGGACCGCGGCCGCCGCACCCCGGGGCACCGGGGCCGCGGCGAACAGGCCACCACGCGGGCGGCCGACCACTGCTTCGGCGCGGCGGGGTTCAACGGCCCGGGCGGGATCAGCCCTTCCTGATCGCGTCACGGCGCACACCGCGGACCACCGCGACGCGCCCGCGCGACCCACGGTGCGGCCCTCAGCCGGTCGGCGGCTCCAGGATCCGGCGAGCGCGGTCGAGGTCGTCGGGGGTGTCGCAGTCGGCCACGGCCAGGTCGTCGGCCAGGGCCACCGCGCGGGGGGCGAGGGGGCCGAACAGCCCGTACAGGGAGCGCCCCCGGTGGTCGGCGAGGGCGGCGCGCACGGCCTCGGTGCGCCAAACGCCGGTGAGCCACTGCTCGCGTCCGGTCGAGTCCACGAACACCGCGCCCGCGCAGTCGGCGTCCCGCTCTGCGGCGCTCAGGGCGGCGAGGTGTCCGGGGTCCAGGTGGGGCAGGTCGGCGGCCAGCAGCGCGAACCGGGGGGTGCGCACGTGCGGCAATCCGGCGCGCAGCGCGGGCACGGGGCCGGAGCCGGGCGGGTCCTCGCGGACGTAGAGCGCGCGCGGGCTCTCCCGGGGCGGGCCGACCACGATCACCCGTCCGCCGCCCCCCGCCCCGGCGTTGTGGGCGCGGACGGCGTCGGTGACCCGCTCCAGCAGGGTGCGTCCGGCCACGGACAGGCCGGGCTTGTCGGCGCCGCCCATGCGGCGGGCCGCGCCCCCGGCGAGGACGACGGCGTCCAGGGTCTCGTTCATGCCCCCAGCATGGCCCACGGCGTCGGCGGCGCGCTCACCCCTCCGTCTCGGCGAGCCCGTCCATCACGTCGTCCAGGACGGTCCGGCGGTGGTCCATCGACATCAGCCGCAGCTCCTTGAGGGCGGGGACGGTGTCCACGCTGGTGCCCTCCGAGCCGCGCACCGTGCACACCCGCATGCAGTGCTGGGTGGGCTGGCGCCAGAAGTCGCGCTCGTCGACGGGGGCGATGCGGTACACCGTGGCCGGGTACGTGACCGGCCTGCTCGGGGAGTACCAGTGCTGGGTGCGGGACAGCACGAACCCGGTGAGCAGCGAGTCGAACACGCCGCCGCTGGCGAGGTCGGCCAGGGCTTCGCGGTCGCCCTCCCGGCGGCACTCGTCGCAGCCGTCCAGTTCCGCCCGCAGCAGCCAGCGGGCGCGGGCGTGGCTCACCTCGGAGTTCTTGAGTTTGCTCGGGTGTCGGTGTCCCATGCAGGGAAGGGTACGCCGCGCCCGGGGCTCCGTCCGCGCGGACGGAGCGCTCCGGGAGCGGGCGCTCCGGGGACCGGTCCCGCGCACCGCCTCAGCCCTTGACGCACACCACCTGGCGCAGGTGGGCGACCACCCGGACCAGGTCGCTCTGGGCCTCGATCACCGACTCCAGGTCCTTGTAGGCGGCGGGGATCTCGTCCACTACGCCCCGGTCCTTGCGGCACTCCACTCCCCTGGTCTGCTCGACCAGGTCGGCCTCGGTGAAGGTCCTGCGGGCCTCGTTGCGGCTCATCCGCCGCCCGGCTCCGTGCGAGGCGGAGTTGAAGGATGCCGGGTTGCCGAGTCCGCGCACGATGTAGGTGCCCGTCGCCATGGACCCCGGGATGATCCCGAGGTCGCCAGCACCGGCGCGGATGGCGCCCTTGCGGGTGACGAGCACGTCCACCCCGTCGTAGGTCTCCTCGGCCACGTAGTTGTGGTGGCAGGAGATCCACTGCTCGAAGCGGGCGCCCGGGACCTGCTCGGCCAGGGTGCGGCAGGCCAGGCCCATCATGACGTCGCGGTTGCGCCGCGCGTACTCCTGGGCCCAGAACAGGTCCCGTCGGTAGGCGTCCATCTCGGGTGTTCCGGTGACGAACACCGCGAGGTCGCGGTCGGGCAGGTCCTGGTTGTGCGGCAGTTCCCGGGCCCGCTCGATGTGGTGGGAGGCCAGTTCCTTGCCGATGTTGCGCGACCCGGAGTGCAGCACCAGCCACACGGCGCCGCCGTCGTCCAGGCACACCTCCAGGAAGTGGTTGCCGCCGCCGAGGGTGCCCATCTGGCGCAGGGCGCGCTCGCGGCGGGGGCGCACGGCGTCGGCCAGAGCGTCGAACCCCGACCAGAAGCCGGACCAGCCGGCCTCGCGCAGGGTGGGGACGGCGGCGGGGTCGACCGGTTCGTCGTGGGCGTGGTAGCCGACCGGGATCACGGCCTCCAGGGCGGAGCGCAGCCGCCGGAGGTCGTCGGGCAGGCGCTCGGCGGTCAGGTCCGTGCGCACGGCGGTCATGCCGCAGCCGATGTCCACGCCGACGGCGGCGGGGCTGACCGCGTCGCGCATGGCGATGACCGATCCGACGGTGGCGCCCTTGCCGTAGTGCACGTCGGGCATGACGGCCAGTCCGTGCACCCACGGCACGCGGGTGACGTTGCGGAGCTGCTCCATCGCCGCGGCCTCGACCCCGTCGGGCGCGGCCCACATGCGGATGGGGACGCGTTCCCCGGAAACCTCGGTGTAGGACATGTTCAGGCCACCTCGCTTTCCCGGCACGGCCCGTGGGTCCGTTCGTACGGGGCGCGTACGCGGTCGCGTCCCCGGAACATCAAGCCAGAGCCGCCCGGAGGAGGCAACGGGTTTTCGGCCGGCGCTCAGCCGCCGATGGCCGACATCGGCCGGGACGGCTGGAGGAAGCTGGGGTCGTTGATGCCGTGTCCGGGCAGTTTGGCGGACACCGCGGCGGTCCAGCTCCGGGCGATGTCGTCGTCGGTGGCGCCGCCCCGCAGCAGGGAGCGCAGGTCGGACTCCTCCCGGGCGAACAGGCAGTTGCGCACCTGTCCGTCGGCGGTGAGGCGGACGCGGTCGCAGGCGCCGCAGAAGGGCCGGGTGACCGATCCGATGACGCCGACGGTGGCCTGCTCCCCGTTGGGGAAGCGGGCGCCGCGCACGTGGAAGAGCTCGGCCGGGGCGCTGCCGCGCGTGTCCGCGTCGGCCGGGTCGAGGGTGAACTCGGTTTCGAGGGTGGCGAGGATCTCCTCGGCGGTGATCATGGTGTCGCGGCGCCAGCCGTGCTGGGCGTCCAGCGGCATCTGCTCGATGAACCGCAGCTCGTAGCCGTGCTCGACGCAGAAGCGCAGCAGGTCGGGGGCTTCGTCGTCGTTGACGCCGCGCATGAGCACGGCGTTGACCTTGACGGGGGTGAGCCCGGCCCGCGCGGCGCCCGCCAGGCCGTCGAGGACGTCGTCGAGCCTGCGGCGGCGGGCGAGGGTCTCGAACACGTCGTGGCGCAGGGTGTCGAGGGAGACGTTGACCCGGTCGAGCCCGGCCTGGGCGAGGGCGGGGGCCATGCGGGCCAGCCCGATGCCGTTGGTGGTCAGGGCGGTCTGGGGGCGGGGCTCCAGCGCGGTGGTCCCGGCGACGAGGCCGGGCAGGCCTCGGCGGAGCAGGGGTTCTCCGCCGGTGAAGCGCACCTCGGTGATGCCGAGGCGGGTGACACCGATGCGGATGAGGCGCAGGAGTTCGTCGTCGGTGAGCAGTTCCGGCTTGGGCAACCACTCCAACCCCTCCGGCGGCATGCAGTAGGTGCACCTGAGGTTGCAGCGGTCGGTGAGCGAGACCCGCAGGTCGGTCGCCACTCGTCCGTAGGAGTCGGCCAGCACGGGCGTCACCCTCTCCAGTCCGGGTTGTCGGGCGGTCCGTGTACGGAGGTGTACCCGGCCCGAGGGGTACCCATAGATAAGCGTAGAAGATCCCTTTAAGCGGCGGGCAGTCCCGATCGTGCCATATGCCGTTTTTCGTGGGCTGACACGAGAAACCGGTCGGCGTATCGGCTGATCCCACACTCCCCGGGGCCACGGGCCGCGCCGACCCGCTCCGCCCTGGCGCGCACAGGCCCGTTCCGCCGTAGGGTGACCATCCGACGGTCGTACACGGCTTCGATCGTCGCAGACCAAGGCTCGGGCGAGGAGGCGGGACACGGTGATCACCACACGCGAGTGGGCCCTGGCGGGCGGACCGGACGGTTCGGGGAGGCTGGCGGCGCGGGCGTGGGCCCCGGCCGGGGGCGAGCCGACCTGGCTCGCGGTGCTGGTGCACGGCTACGGCGAACACCTGGGCAGGTACCACGCGGTGGCCGAGGACCTGGTCCGGGCGGGCGCGGTGGTCTACGGCGCCGACCACCGCGGGCACGGGGGCTCCTCCGGTGAGCGGGTCCTGATCGAGGACTACGCGGGCGTGGTCGAGGACGTGCACCGGCTCATCACCCAGGCGCGCACCGCCTACCGGACGCTGCCGCTGGTGCTCATCGGCCACTCCATGGGCGGGCTCATCGCCTCCCGCTACGCCCAGACCCACCCCGAGCGGCTGAGCGCGCTGGTGCTGTCCGGACCGGTGCTGGGCCGGTGGGAGGCCCTGGAGCGGATCGCCGCCGCCGAGGAGATCCCCGACGCCCCCATCGACCCGTCCACGCTCTCGCGGGACCCGGCCGTGGGCGAGGCGTACGTGGCCGACGAGCTGGTCTGGCACGGACCCTTCAAACGCGCCACGGTGAACGCCATGCTCACCGAGATCGAGCGGGGTCTGGCCGCCGGGAGCGTGGGCCCGCTGCCGCTGCTGTGGGTCCACGGCTCCGACGACCGGCTGGTACCGCTGGAGGGCACGCGGGTGGGCGTGACGGCGATCATGGGCGAGGACTTCACCGCGCGGGTCTTCCCCGGTGCCCGGCACGAGGTGTTCAACGAGACCAACCGGGACGAGGTGCTGGGCGAGGTGGTCCGCTTCGCCCAGCGCTTCGCCGTGCCCGCGGGTGGCGCCTGAGGGGCCTGCCGGAGCGGCCGTGGGCCCGGCGCCGACTTCTCCACAGGCGCGGATCCGGGGTGGCGCCGGGGCGGACGGGCGTGGTGAGCTGTTGGCAAGGGGACCTCGTGCCTTCCCCTCCCCTCGGTGTGCCCTCACACGTAAAGCTGCCCCCGGGGCTGCGCCGGGTGGAGCAGGGTCTCGGTGTAGGCGGCGGCCAGGCGGTCCACGGCGTCCACGAGCACGTCCGGCGGCTGGGTGTAGGCCAGGCGCAGGTAGCGCTCCAGGGTTCCGTCGGCGCCGAACACGGGCCCGGCGGCCGGGTGCACCCCGTGCCGGATCGCGGCCGTGGCCAACGCGCTGGCCACGGGATGGGGCAGGGTCGCCCACAGCACCATCCCGCCCCCGGGCACGCTGGGCCGCCAGTCGGGGAGGCGCTCGCGCAGCGCGTGCAGCAGCGCGTCGCGGTTGCGGCGCAACTGGCGGCTGCGCTCGGCCCGGATACGCAGCACGTCGGCGAGCAGGTGGGTGGCGGTGAGCTGGTCCAGCACCGCCCCGGCCAGGTCGAAGCGCTGTCGGGTGGCCATGAGCCGGGCCACCATCGGCGGCGTGGTGCGCACCCACCCCACCCGCAGGCCGCCCCACAGCAGCTTGGCCACCGACCCCACCGTCAGCACCCGGCCGTCGGTGTCGTGGGCGGCCACCGGCGCGGGCAGGTCGCCGGAGTCGATGGCCAGTTCGGCGACGGTCTCGTCGACGATCAGGTGGGCTCCCGCCCGGCGCGCCTCGCGCACCAGGACCCGGCGCTCCTCGTCGTCCATCAGGGCGCCGGTGGGGTTGTGGAAGTCGGGGATCATGTAGGCCAGTCGGGGTTTCCACTGGCGGAACGCGTCGACCAGGTACTCCATGTCCCAGCCCTGCGGGGTCACCCCGACCGTGCGCACCCGCGCCCCGGCCCGCCGGACGGCGTCCAACGGGTGGGGGTAGGTGGGCGACTCCACCAGGACCTCGTCGCCGGACTGCACGAGCATGTCCACGGCCAGCGCCACGCCCTGCTGGGCGCCGTTGGTGACGAAGATCTGCTCCGGGGTGGTGGGCAGCCCGCGCTCGACGTAGCGCCGTGCGATGGCGTGCCGCAGCTCGGGCAGCCCGTAGGGGTAGTAGCCGAGCCCTCCCACGTGTGCGGCGAGCTGTTCGGCGGCCCGGAACGCGGCGGCGCGCAGCCCCTCCACCGCCGGGGGCGCGGCCACCCCCAGGTCGATGTGCTCGGCGGCGGGGACGAAGGGCGAGGGCTCGCTGGTCGCGGAGTCGGGTAGGACGGTCCAACTGCCCGCGCCCTGCCTGCTCTCCAGGAAGCGGTTGTCGCGCAGCCAGGCGTAGGCGGCGGTGACGGTGTTGCGGCTGACCCCGAGGGCGGCGGCGAGGTCGCGTTCGGCGGGGAGGCGGGTGTTGGTGGGCACGCGGCCGTCCAGGACCAGTCCGCTGACGGCACGGGCGATGGCCAGGTAGAAGGGGCGCTCCACGGGCGCCTCGCCGATGAGGCGCGCCAGCAGGCGCCCGTTGATCCGCCGGGTGCCGCCCCCGGAGCGCTCCGCCGCGCGGTGAGCGCCCTGTCTCGCCATGCCGTCCCCTGCCGCCGGGTTCAAAGGGCCAGTTACCTGGATTGGCTCTTCATTCCAGGCGCCACGTCAGCCACGATACCCAGGTGGCCCCCTTGCTGGCCCCGGGCCCGGTGCGGGAGCCGCGGGTGACGGCGAACGGTCCGGCCGGGTGCCGCGTACGCCCCCGCCCCGGGTCGCCGCCGACCGCGCCCCGCCGGAACCGCTTGCCCGTGCCTCAGCACGGGTTCTCATCCGATGATCCCAGGAAAGACAGGTGTCTCCGTGACCGCACAGCGCCGTCCCGCCCGTGACGCGGCCGCCGCCCTGCTGGGCCGGGTGCTGGTCACCCCCGCCCTGCCCCGGCCCAGGCGGCGCCGCCTGGCGCAGCTCTACGCGGGCCTGGTCCTCTACGGGCTGAGCGGCGCGCTGCTGGTGCACGCGGGGCTGGGCGCGATGCCCTGGGACGTGCTGCACCAGGGGTTGTCCCGCCAGACGGGGCTGTCCATCGGCACGTGGAGCGTGCTGGTGGGCGCGATGCTGATGCTGCTGTGGATTCCGCTCCGCCAGAAGCCGGGTCTGGGCACGCTGAGCAACGTGGTCGTCGTGGGCGTGACGGTGGACCTGTTCCTGTGGCTGCTGCCCGAGACGGATTCGCTGCTGGTGCGGGTGCTGCTGCTGGGGCTCGGGGTGGTGGTGTGCGCGGTCGCGACCGGGTGCTACATCGGTGCCCGACTGGGCCCGGGCCCCCGGGACGGGCTGATGACCGGCCTGGCGGCCCGGGGGTGGTCGGTGCGCCTGGCCAGGACGGTGATCGAGGTGACCGTCGTGGTCACCGGCTTCCTCCTGGGCGGAACCGTGGGGGTGGGCACTCTGGTGTTCGCCGTGGCGATCGGACCCCTGGCCCAGGTCTTCCTGCCCCTGATGCGCGTGCCCGATCCGGTCGCCGGGCGGCGCGGTCCCCGCCGGTCCCCGGGAGCGGAACACGGGAGTGAGCCGGGGCCCGTCCACCCGGAGTGAGCCGTCCAGGAGCGGACCCGTGTGGAGGGGCGGCGGTACCGCGCGGTACCGCCGGGCGCGCCGCTCCGGCGGCGAGGAGGGGTTGTGGACGCGCCGGGTACGCCCATTCCGGCTGACCTTGGCCTTCCCGTCACCGGAGCTTTATCACCGCGTCATAACTTCTGGTCCAGCAAACTCCCCCATTCCGCCACATACCTCGCTGCACTTGCCGGTGCACGTGCAACTGCGGGTGGCGCCCCTCCGGAGGAGAAGGGAAGATGGGGACCGCGGTGAACGGAAAGGACCGTGTTCGGGACGCTTCCTGGGCACCGGCCTTTTCGGCTGCCTTCACCTGGGCACATTACCGGGTGGAAGGCGAGCGGCGGCTGGTGCGGAGGCGAAACGTGGCCCGAACGGCGCCTGGCGGCGGTGCCGCCCCCCATGGCGGGCAGGAGACGGGACCCCGGCGGGACGCGCACACGGGTGCGCGTGCGGGCGGCCGTCACAGGACACCGCGCACCCCACGAGGCGCCGACCGCAGAGACCATGACGACCTGATGGGGGTGAGCCGCGTGCCCGGCTGGATCGAGGACTACGCAATGATCGGCGACATGCAGACCGCCGCGCTGGTCGGGCGCGACGGGTCCATCGACTGGGCGTGCCTTCCCGACTTCGACTCCTCGGCCTGTTTCGCAGCACTGCTGGGCGACGAGCAGAACGGCTGCTGGACCCTGCGCCCCGCCGAGGGCGAGCCGCGCGCCGCGCGCCGCCGCTACCGGGGCGACACGCTCATCCTGGAGTCGGAGTGGGACACCCCCTCCGGTTCGGTCCGGGTCATCGACTTCATGCCGCCGCGCGGCGGCGCCCCGCACATCGTGCGCATCGTCGAGGGGGTGAGCGGTTCAGTGCGCATGGAGACGACCATGCGCATCCGCTTCGACTACGGCCACGTCGTGCCCTGGGTGCACCGGACCGGGGCCGAACTGGTGGCCATCGCCGGACCCGACGCCATCTGGCTCAGCACCCCCATCTCCCTCCAGGGCCACAACTTCACCCACGACGCCACCTTCACCGTCACCGCGGGCCAACGGGTGCCCTTCGTGATGACCTGGCACCCCTCCCAGGTGGAGGAGTCCGACCACCTGGACGCGGAGAAGGCGCTCTCGCGCACCGAGCGCTTCTGGGAGAAGTGGGTCAACCAGTGCACCTACGAGGGCCCCTACCGCGAGGCGGTGATCCGCTCCCTCATCGTGCTCAAGGCCCTGACCTACCGACCCACCGGCGGGATCGTCGCCGCCCCCACCACCTCCCTGCCCGAGGAGGTCGGCGGGGTGCGCAACTGGGACTACCGCTACTGCTGGCTGCGCGACGCCACCATCACGCTGGAGGCGATGATCCGCTCCGGCTACAAGGACGAGGCGCTGGCCTGGCGCGAGTGGCTGGTACGGGCGATCGCGGGCGAACCCCAGCTCATGCAGATCATGTACGGCATCCGCGGCGAGCGCAGGCTCACCGAGTGGGAGGCCGAGTGGCTGCCGGGCTACGAGGCCTCCCGCCCGGTCAGGATCGGCAACGCCGCCGTGGGCCAGTACCAGCTCGACGTCTACGGCGAGGTCATGGACGTGCTGCACCTGGCCCGCCGCCACAACATCCGCGGCGGCGACTACCTGTGGGGCCTCCAGCGCTCGCTGGTCAACTACCTGGAGTGGTGCTGGGACGAGCCGGACGAGGGCCTGTGGGAGGTGCGCGGGCCGCGCCAGCACTTCGTGCACTCCAAGGTGATGGCCTGGGTGGCGGCCGACCGCGCGGTGCGCAGCATAGAGGAGTTCGGCAAGGAGGGGCCCATCGAACGCTGGAGGGCCCTGCGCGACACCATCCACGCCGAGGTGTGCGAGTACGGCTACGACCCCCAGCGCAACACGTTCACCCAGTACTACGGCAGCAAGGAGCTGGACGCGGCGCTGCTGCTGATCCCCGAGGTGGGCTTCCTGCCCTACGACGACCCGCGCGTGGTCGGCACGATCGAGGCGGTGCGCAAGGACCTGATGGTGGACGGGTTCGTGCTGCGCTACCGCACCGACCTGGACGACTCCGCCGACCAACTGCCCGGCAACGAGGGCGCGTTCCTGGCGTGCAGCTTCTGGATGGCCAACGCGCTGCTGTCGATCGGCCGCCAGGACGAGGCCCGCGAGCTGTTCGAGCGGCTGCTGTCCCTGCGCAACGACGTCGGCCTGCTGGCCGAGGAGTGGGATCCCCGCGAGAACCGCCAGGTCGGCAACTTCCCCCAGGCGTTCAGCCACGTGCCGCTGGTGACCACCGCGCTGAACCTGTCCACCCGTCAGGGGGGATGGCGGGCCGAGTAGGCCGCGCCGCCCGACCGCCCGCGTCCGGCCGCCCCCGCAGCCATACGCCTCCTCCGACGCCCCCGTACGCTTCCGCCCCCACCGGAGCGGGCGCGCACCGGCGCCGAGTCCCCGGGAGCGGTGCGCGGGGGCGACGCCGTGTCGTCCAGGGCACGGCCGTGGCCGCCCGAAGCCCTCGCGCGGGGCGCTCGCACGGCGCACCGGACGTGCGGGCGGCGCGTTCGGGGCCGGGGGACGAAGCGGTGCGGGGCCCTCAGTCCTCGCGGAGGCGGGCCAGCGCCGGGATCATCCGCTCGCCGATGTCCTCCGGCCCGGGGAACACCCGGGTCACGGCGCGCTGGTGGGCGAGCCCGTGCAGGCCCAGCCACAGCCCGACCGCGTCGGCGCCGGAGTCGGTGCTGGTGGAGACCCCGGCCTCGACGCAGGCGGCGAGCGCCTCGCCGAGCACGCGCAGGCTCGCGTCCCCGAGGCTGACGAGGTCCTGCCCGGTCACCGAGGAGTCCCCGAGCGTGGGCGTCCACAGGCCGCCGAACATGGTGCGGTAGCGCTCGGGGCGCGAGCGGGCGAAGCCCAGGTAGGCGTGGCACGCGGCGTACAGGCGTGCGCGGGGGTCGTCGCCCGCCTGCGCCACCGCCGTGTTCAGCGCCGTCTCCAGCTCGCCGAAGGCCCGGCGGACCACGGCCAGCATGATGGCGGGCTGGTCCGGGAAGTGCGGGTAGATCGACGGCGCCGCGATCCCGACGCGGCGCGCGAGGGAGCGCAGGGTGATGGCGCGCTCGTCCCCCGTCTCGTCGAGCATCTCCACCGCGGCGTCGACGATCTCCTCGCGCAGGCGGCCGCCCTGGCCCCGGCGGTTACGGGTGCGCGGCGCGGCGGCCTCCTTCGTGTCCTTCATGGTGTCACCTTACGGCCGTGAGCCGACGGTCCCATCTTGCACCCATGAATTTACGGGTGTAAGTTTACGAGTGTTAGCAATACTGCTCCGACAGGAGGCCCCGTGAACGCCGTCGCCGCCACCACCGCCACCCAGGTCCTGCTGCCCGGCCGGGTCGAACCCTCCGGCCTCCGGGTGCGGCCGCGAGCCCTGCCCGCTCCCGGACCCGGGCACGTCCTGCTGCGGATGGAGGCGACCGGGGTCTCGTTCGCCGAGCAGCAGATGCGCCGGGGCAAGTACTTCGACCAGCCCCCGTTCCCGTTCGTGCCGGGCTACGACGTCGTCGGCACCGTCGAGGCCGCCGGTCCGGGCGTGGACGCCTCCTTCGTCGGGCGCCGCTTCGCCGCCGTCACCAAGACCGGCGCCTGGGCCAGCCGCCTGCTGCTGGACGCGCGCGACCTCGTCGCGGTGCCGGAGGGGACGGACCCGGCGGAGGTCGAGGCGCTGCTCGTCAACGGCATCACCGCCTGGCAGATGCTGCACCGCGCGGCCCGCGTGCGACGGGGCGGCACCGTCGTCGTGCTGGGCGCCAACGGCGGCGTCGGCACGGTCCTGGTCCAGCTCGCCCGGCACGCCGGGATCACCGTGATCGGCACGGCCGCGCCGCGCCACCACGAGGCCGTGCGCGCGCTCGGCGCGACCCCCGTCGACTACCGCGACCCGCACGTGTACGACAGGATCCGGGACCTGGCGCCCGAAGGGGTGGACGCGGTGTTCGACCACGTCGGCGGCGGCGGCCTGGCCCGCTCGTGGCGCCTGCTGCGGCGCGGCGGCACGCTGGTCTCCTACGGAACGGCGTCAACGAAGGACGTCGAGGGCGACTCCCGGCTGCCCGTGCTCGCGCTCTTCGGCCGTCTCCTGGTGTGGAACTCCCTGCCCAACGGCCGGAACGCCCGCTTCTACAACTTCTGGGCCGGACGCGGCCGCCGCGCCGACGCCTTCCGCGCCCGCCTGCGCGAGGACCTGACCGAGGTGCTGCGGCTGCTCGCCGACGGGGTCCTGGCGCCGCGGGTGGCCGCCCGCGTCCCGCTCTCGGAGGCATCGCGCGCGATGACCCTCGCCGAGTCCCGCACGGTCGTCGGCAAGGTCGTGCTCGTCCCCGACGCGTGAGGCCGGCGCGCTCCGGGCGCCCCGCCACCGGTCCGCGCTCCTCGAATCCGGCGGCGCCTCGGAGAGCGGCGATCGACCAGGAAGCGGAGGCGGGTCGCCCGGCACCACCGACGCTCGTGCGGAGAGGACCCCGGCTACGGTCCGTTCGTCGTGGACTTCCGCGCTGACTGTCGGCCGTTGGGGGTGGAGCCCCCCGCCCCGGGGCGCCCTCTGGTCACCACAGCCCTCCCGGAGGTTCCGCGGGAGTCCGGAGCGGCGGCCCCGGACGCACCGGCACGGGTGAACGCGTTCGCCGCCCGGGTCCCGGGGCTCGACGACCGGGTGCCCGTCCCACTGCTTCGGCGCGGACCGAAGACGCCCCATGGGCAGGTGCGCTTCCTGACTGTCGCGGAGGTCGCCGCGATCATGCGCGTGTCGAAGACGGCGGTGTGCCGCACGGTCCGCGCCGGAGCCCTCCCGGCGGTCCGGGCGGGCCGCTCCCATCGGGTCCCCGAACGCTCCGTGCACGAGTACGTCGAGGAGACGGGCTCGCGGCTCCGCGTCCTCGGGTGGGAACCCTCGCTCCCGGGAGGGGGCGGGCCCGACGCGGACGTGGATGTCGCCCGCTGCCGCTAGTGTTCTGGCCATGCCGAAGGACCTGAAAGAAATCATGGACAGCGGTTGGGCCGAGGCCCTGGAGCCGGTCGCGCCGCAGATCGCCGCGATGGGCGACTTCCTGCGCCAGGAGGTCTCGGATGGCCGCACCTACCTCCCCGCCGGCGAGAACGTCCTGCGCGCCTTCAAGCAGCCCTTCGAGGACGTGCGCGTGCTCATCGTGGGCCAGGACCCCTACCCGACCCCGGGCAACGCGGTGGGCCTGAGCTTCTCGGTCGCCCCGGACGTGCGCCTGCCCGCGAGCCTGCGCAACATCTACAAGGAGATGGTCGACGACCTGGGCGTGCCGATGCCCTCCAACGGCGACCTGACCCCGTGGACCCAGCAGGGCGTGCTGCTGCTCAACAGGGTGCTGTCGGTGGAGCCGGGCAAGGCCGGTTCGCACCGGGGCAAGGGTTGGGAGGCCGTCACCGAGCAGGCCATCCGGGCGCTCGCCGAGCGCGACAAGCCGCTGGTGGCGATCCTGTGGGGGCGCGACGCCCGCAACCTGCGCCCGCTGATGCCGGGCGTGCCGTGCGTGGAGTCCGCGCACCCGAGCCCGCTGTCGGCACGGAACGGGTTCTTCGGCTCGAAGCCGTTCAGCCGCGCCAACGAGATGCTCAAGGAGCAGAACTCCGACCTGGTGAACTGGGAGCTGCCCTAGCGGCTCCCACCACGGGGGCACGCTCACCTCTCCCCGACCCCGGATCCCCGACCCCCGTGCTGACCTGCGGAC
>NZ_LEKI01000008.1:0-76208 GCF_001029525.1 Nocardiopsis sp. RV163
GATCACGGGGGCGGTGTCGGACACCGCCCCCGTGATCGCCGAACCGCCGCTACATGCCGGTGTAGGGCACGGCGTCGATGATCTCGACGCCCAGGCTCTTGCCGTTGGGCAGTGTGTAGCTGACGTTCTCCCCCACGCGCTTGCCGTTGATGGCGGAGCCCAGCGGTGACTTGGGCGAGTACACGTCGATGGGAGATCCGCTCTCCTCGCGGGAGGCGAGCAGGAAGGTGACCTCGTCGTCGTCCCCGTCGAACTTGACGGTGACGGTCATGCCGGGGCCGACCACGCCCTCGGTGTGGGGCGCCTCGCCGACCCGCGCGGTGCGCAGGATCTCGGTGAGCTGGAGGATGCGGGCCTCCATCTTGCCCTGTTCCTCCTTGGCGGCGTGGTAGCCGCCGTTCTCCTTGAGGTCGCCCTCTTCCCGGGCCGCCTCGATCTTCTCCGCGATCTCGATGCGCCCACTCCCCGACAGGTGGTCCAGCTCGGACTTGAGCCGGTCGTACGCCTCCTGGGTGAGCCAGGTGACGTTGTCATCGCGGGTCTGGGTCACGGGAACTCCTTGTGTACTAGTAGCAAAGGCCACCAGGCGGCCAGAGCTGAACTTACGAGAATATCACCGTGCGTCGTGGCACACGGGTTCCCACGGTTCGGCGGTGCCTCCGGAGCCGGGCTAAGGGGCTCGGTGGATCAGTCCTGCGAACCTTGTTCCCTGCACGAGGCCACTTCTACCGTGGCGGCCTGACGAACCGTCTCAACGGTCGTGGTGACCATCCGGTTCCCGGCCTCGGCCTCGGAACGCGTCTGGCCCACCTCGACGAGCTGTTCGTCCAGCGCCACGATCAGGCACTCGGCGCCGCTCCTGCTGTTCACCTCGTAACTGATGGTGGCCTCCTCGGGCGTGGGCGCCGAGAAGGTGATGACCTGGTGGTACACGCCGCCGCCCAGACCGCTGAAGTTCATCACGGAGTAGCCCCAGCCGACCGCGCACGTCACCGCGAAGAGGGTGGCGATGACGAAGAAGACCGGTCCGTTCCCGTGGCGCTTGCGCAGCGCGGGAGCGGTACTGGCCGAGGAGTCGGCCGCTGTGTCGGCCGTGGCTTCGGCGCTCTTCACGGCGTCTTCCTCCGGGGTCGGCTGCATCGGGAATCTCCGAACAAGGGGACGGTGTTGTCTAAGATATCCCCGACCTGACAGCCTCCCCACGCGCCCCGCGCGGAAGTCGTCCGAGCCCGTGTACCGGGGGAGCCGGACGGCCGCGCCCCCGCGTCCGTCCACCTAGTCAAGGAGACCCTTCGTTGTCCGAGCGCCTGCGGCTCATGGCCGTTCATGCCCACCCCGATGACGAGTCCAGCAAGGGCGCGGCCACCATGGCCCGCTACGTGGAGGAGGGCGTCGACGTGCTCGTTGTCACCATGACCGGTGGCGAGCGCGGCGACATCCTCAACCCCGCGATGGAGCGTCCCGACATCCGCGAGAACATCGCGCAGGTGCGCCGAGAGGAGATGGAGCGGGCCAGGGAGATCCTCGGCGTCCAGCAGGAGTTCGCCGGTTTCGTCGACTCCGGCCTGCCCGAGGGAGACCCGCTGCCGCCACTGCCCGAGGGCTGTTTCGCCACCCTCCCGGTGGAGGAGGGCGCCGCGCCCCTCGTGGAGTCCATCCGCAGGTTCCGGCCGCACGTCATCCTCACCTACGACGAGAACGGCGGTTACCCGCACCCCGACCACATCATGACCCACAAGGTGTCGATGCACGCCTTCGACACCGCGGGCGACCCCGACGCCTACCCGGACGCGGGCGACCCCTGGCAGCCGCTCAAGCTGTACTACTTCGTCTCCTTCCCGCCCGAGCGGTTCGAGGCCCTGGCCGACGTGCTGGCCGCGCGCGGCCTGGAGAACCCCTTCGAGGAGTGGATGAAGCGGATCGCGGACCGCGACCGCCCCCGCTGGGAGATCACCACGCGCGTGCACTGCAGCGAGTACTTCGACGTCGCCGACGAGGCGCTCAAGGCGCACGCCACCCAGGTGGACCCCGACGGGTTCTGGTTCGCCGTGCCCAACGAGGTCGTCGCGGAGGCCTGGCCGAGTGAGGACTACCACCTGGTGCGCTCGCTGGTGGACACCGAGGTCCCGGAGAAGGACCTCTTCGCGGGTGTCCGGGAAGCAGTGAGAGTATGAGTGGTATGAACACCCTTCTCGCGTCCGCGACGGTGCTGGCGGGCGACTTCCAGCTCGACAGGGACACCGTGACCCCCGGTGTGCTCGGCTTCCTCGTCATCTTCGTGATCGGCGTCGGGCTGTACTTCCTCATGCGCAGTCTCATGGGCAAGCTCCGCGCACTGCCCAAGGACGACGACTTCGGTGCGGGGACCGCGGCCTCCGACGACGGCGGGTCGGCCGACGCGGCGCGGGCCTCCACCGAGGAAACCGCCCCGCGGACCTGAGGAGACGCCCCCGCCCCGCCCCGGCGGGACGGCGTGTCCGGGCCCACCGCCCGGACCGGACGCCTCGGGGCGCTCCCGCGTCCGCCGGGCGGGCGCGGGACCTCCTCCCGGGCGGTGGCCCGCGTCCCGCTCCGGCGGGTGCGCGGCATTCCACCGCCCCGGGTGGCGGAGTTCACGGGCACCCGGCCGACCTCCGTGTCGCGGACCCCGCTCCGGCGGGTGCGCGACGCCCCTCGGCCCCGGATGGCAGAGTTGGGGCATGCCCAACCGCCTGAGCGACGCGACCAGTCCCTACCTGTTGCAGCACGCCGACAACCCCGTTGAGTGGTGGCCCTGGGGTGAGGAGGCGCTGGCCGAGGCGCGTCGGCGCGACGTGCCCCTCCTCGTCTCCGTCGGCTACGCCGCCTGCCACTGGTGCCACGTGATGGCCCACGAGTCCTTCGAGGACGAGGCGACCGCGGCCGTGATGAACAGCCTCTTCGTCAACGTCAAGGTGGACCGCGAGGAGCGCCCCGACGTCGACGCCGTCTACATGGAGGCGACCCAGGCCATGACCGGCCAGGGAGGCTGGCCCATGACCGTGTTCGCCACCCCCGACGGGGCCCCGTTCTACTGCGGCACCTACTTCCCGCGCGAGCACTTCCAGCGCCTGCTGCGGGGCGTGGTCGACGCCTGGCGGGACCAGCGCTCCGAACTGGTCGGCCAGGGCGCGCGCGTGGTGGAGGCGCTCAGCGGCCCGCGCACCCTGGCCGCCGCGCCGCCGCCCTCCGCGGACCGGCTCGACCTGGCCGTTCGCGCGCTGGTGCGCGACTACGACAGCGCTCACGGCGGTTTCGGCACCGCGCCCAAGTTCCCGCCGTCGATGCTGCTCTCCTTCCTCACCGCGCAGGACGAGCGCACCCGGCCCCTGCGGAGCGCGGACGAGTCCACACCCGCCTGGCTCATGGCCAGCGGCACCGCCCTTGCCATGGCGCAGGGCGGCATGTACGACCAGCTCGGCGGCGGTTTCGCCCGTTACTCGGTGGACCGCGAGTGGACCGTGCCGCACTTCGAGAAGATGCTGTACGACAACGCACTGCTGTTGCGCGCCTACGCCCGGATGGGCCGCCGCCCCTCGGGGCCGGGGGTCTCCGACGCCGCCACCCACGCCCTGCTGCGCCGGATCGCCGGGGAGACCGCCGACTGGATGCTGCGCGACCTGCGCACGCCCGAGGGCGGGTTCGCCTCCGCGCTGGACGCGGACAGCGAGGGCGAGGAGGGCACCTACTACGTGTGGACGCCCGCCCAGTTGAGGGAGGTCCTGGGCGAGGATGACGCCGCCTTCGCCGCCGAGGTGTTCGGCGTGACCGAGGAGGGCACCTTCGAGCGCGGCGCCTCCGTGCTCCAGTTGCCCGTCCCGCCCGCCGACGCCTGGCGCTACCAGCGGGTCCGCGGGGCCCTGCTGGCGGCCCGCGCCGAGCGGGTCGCCCCCGCCCGCGACGACAAGGTGGTGGCCGCCTGGAACGGTCTGGCGGTCGCCGCCCTTGCCGAGGCCGGGGTGCTGCTGGAGCGGCCCGACCTGGTGGAGGCCGCCCGCGGGACCGCGGACCTGCTGCTGCGCGTGCACCTGCGGGACGGGCGCCTGGCCCGCACCTCCAGGGACGGGCGCGCGGGCACCAGCGCCGGGGTGCTGGAGGACTACGCCGACGTCGCCGAGGGGCTGCTCGCGCTGCACGGTGTGACCGGTGAGGCGCGCTACGCGCACGAGGCCGGGCGCCTGCTGGACACCGTCATCGAGCGCTTCGGCGACGGCTCCGGCGGGTTCTACGACACCGCCGACGACGCCGAGCGCCTCTTCAACCGTCCCCAGGACCCCACCGACAACGTCACGCCGTCCGGTCGGTCGGCGGCCGCGTCCGCGCTGCTCACCTACGCCGCGCTGACGGGCTCCGAGCGCCACCGCACGGCCGCCGAGGAGGCGCTGTCACCGGTGGCGCTGCTGGCGGAGAAGGCCGCCCGGTTCGCCGGATGGGGCCTGGCCACCGGCGAGGCCCTCCTGACCGGGCCGCGCGCCGTCGCGGTGGTGGGCGACCCCGATGACCCCGGGACAGCGGAGCTGGTGCGCGCCGCCCTGGTCTGGGCGCCGCTGGGCACCGTGCTCTCGCGCGGCGACGGCCGCGACGACGGCGGGGTCCCGCTGCTGCGCGACCGCGCGCCGGTGGGCGGGCGACCGACCGCCTACGTGTGCGAGGGCTTCGTGTGCAAGCTACCGGTCACCTCGCCCGAGGACCTGCGGGAGCAGCTGCTGGCCTGACGGGTGCAGCCCGGGAACTGTCTTCTGAACCGGCCCTCAGACCGTGGGGGCTCGGTTCGGGCGTCCACGGGGTTCTGGAGGTGGAGGGCGACGGGTGGGACGGAGCCGAGCGGGGGCCCAGAAGAACACGCCCTAACCCAGGTGCGTACCGGCGATGATCCGGTCCACCAGGTCGGGCCGGTGACCCGGCTGGCGGATCTCCATGTACACGGTCGTGGGCTCGCCCGGCTCGTGCACGGCGGCACTGCTCAGCGACCCGTTGCCGTGGCACTCGGGCCAGTCCCACACCGTGCCCTCCCAGGCCCCGGTGTCCAGCGGCCGCTCCTCGGGAGGGTCTCCGCACGGCTCGGCTCCGGCGATCCCGCTCAGGTCGGCGGGGCCGCTCACCACGGCCGCGTACACACCGTATGCCGTCTCCCGGGTGGAGTCCCAGTCCTCGGCGTCGGTGGCCACCAGCAGCCCCGGGCCAGCGCCGGCCTCGGCCGCCGCTGGGAGTGCCTCCTGCGCGGTGTGGATCTCGTGGGCCCACACCGACGGCACCTCCAGGTAGACCCCCTGCGCGGCGTCGTGCACGGTGGTCAGGGACACCCCCGGCCTGCCCAGGGACCCCGACAGGCCGGCTCCCATCAGCACCATCGCCCCCGCCAGGGCCGCCGCCCGGCGCCAGGGCATGCGGAACCGCTGCCACCACGGCACGGCCGCCTTGGGCAGGTCGGGCGCCATACGGATGGTTCTGACCCGGTCGGTGAAGGTTTTGGCGTCCGCCGGGCGGCTTTCCCTGTCCACCGAAAGCGCCGACAGGATGAGCTCGTCGAGCGCGGGGGGCAGACCTGGCCGGATCTGGCCAGGGGCCACCTTCACCGGCGGGCGCGAGGGCGGGCGGCCGGTGATGAGCTCGTAGGCCACCGCGCCCAGCGAGTACACGTCAGACCGGACGTCCAGGTCACCGCCGGGAATGCTCTGCTCGGGGGACATGTAGCCGGGGGTCCCGGCCGCCGCGGTGAACCCCGACGCCTCGTCGATCGACTTGGCGAACCCCAGGTCCGCCACCAGCACCCGCTGCCCGACGGGCGACGACTGGAGCAGCACGTTCGACGGCTTGATGTCGCGGTGGATCGTGCCGTGGTTGTGCAGCACCGTGATGCCCTGGCCGATCTCGGTCAGCAGCCGCAAGGCCTCGTCCAGGGGCAACGTGCCCCGGTGGACGAGGTCGGCGACGCTGCCCTGGTCGGCGTAGGTCATCACCATGTAGGGCCGACCGTCGGGGAGCACGTCCACGTCGTGCACCGCCACCAGCCAGGTGGAGTCGGTCTGGCGCAGGATGCGCGCCTCCTCCAGGAAGCGGTGCTGGATGTCCATCTGGTGCGCCCAGTTCTCGGCGAGTACCTTGATGGCCACCGAGTAGTTCAGCAGGTCGTCCTGGGCCAGCCAGACCGTCGCGAAGGAACCCGACCCAAGGCGCCGGATGACGCGGTAGCGCCCGAAGGCCTCAGGTTGGCTCATCTCCGCCTCGGTCTGTCAGGGGTGAACACGCGGTCGTTGCCCACTAATACACCATCTGTACCTTCACATTGCCTCCCGCCGGTATGATCCCCTCTCCGGGTGGCGCCGATCCCCTCCGGCCGTGGACACTGGAGGGGCCCTAAGGGCTCCGCGCGGTGCGCGGCGGCGAGGGCGACGATTTTTCGCGAGTGCGGATCCGGACCGGGGCCGTAGACGTCCCAGTGACGTGTGACCCTCGAACGCAAGGGGCGCACCCGCGTCCGCAGCGGACGGCCGGATGTCTGCCGTCAGTCAGGGGGAGACCAGACATGCGCAGTAGTGACCACGCAGACCACGAGGAGAGCCCCGCGCCGCGGCGCCGGGTGGCGAGCAACGTCGACGAGGAGCTTGAGGACCTCGCGCGCCGGGCCAAGGCCGGGGACGCCGTGGCCCTGGACGACCTGCTCCGGCGGATCCAGCCCGAGGTGCTGCGCCGCTGCGCCCGCTTCCTGCCCTACCGCCAGGACGCCGAGGAGGCGTGCCAGGACGCGCTGCTGCGCGTGGCGCGCAAGATCGACAGCTTCAAGGGCGACTCCCTGTTCACCACGTGGCTGTACACCGTGGTGTCCAACTCCGCCCGGCAGACCTACCGCTCCATGAAGCGGCGCTCGGCGGAGTTCCCCACCGAGGCCGAGCGCATGCCCCACCAGAGCGACCCACGCACCACCAGCGTCATCGCCGGTTCCCGCATCGACCTGCTGGAGGCCCTGGACCAGTTGGAGAAGGACCGCCCCAACCTGGTGGCCCCCCTGGTCCTGCGCGACCTGTGCCAGATGGACTACAACGAGATCGCCTCCGAGCTCAACCTGGCCCTGGGCACCGTCAAGTCCCGCATCCACCAGGGGCGCAAGCACGTGCGCAAGTCCCTGGCCGTGACGTAGCCCCCTTCGGGCGAACTACGCTGGAGGCATCCCCGTCGGCACATCCTTTCCAGCGGTGTGCTGTTCCAGATCCAGCTCTGAGAGGTTTCGCCAATGGGGCTTCGTGACCCCCTGTACTGGCTCTACGAGCGGCGCCTGGAGCGTCGGCTGACCAGTCAGGAGATCCCCCGCCACGTCGGTGTCGCCATGGACGGCAACCGCCGCTGGGCCAAGGTGAGCGGGCTCGGCGCGGCCGAGCAGGGCCACCAGGCGGGCGCGAACAAGATCTTCGAACTGCTGCGCTGGTGCGACGAGGTCGGCGTGCAGGTGGTCACACTCTGGATGCTGTCCACCGACAACCTCAGCCGGGACGAGTCCGAGCTGGGCCCGCTGGTGCGCATCATCGAGCAGACCATCGCCCGGCTGCGCGAGGAGGGGTGGAACACGC
Source organism: Nocardiopsis sp. RV163 (assembly GCF_001029525.1). Taxonomy (NCBI): domain Bacteria; kingdom Bacillati; phylum Actinomycetota; class Actinomycetes; order Streptosporangiales; family Nocardiopsidaceae; genus Nocardiopsis; species Nocardiopsis sp. RV163. The sequence continues at coordinate 7,584 of NZ_LEKI01000008.1, forward strand.
GCCCCGTGGGGGCCCTCGACATCCTGCCCGCGTCCACCGCCCAGGCGCTCAAGGAGGCTGAGACGGCCACATCCGGTAACCCCGGGCTGGTTGTCAACGTCGCCGTCGGGTATGGAGGTAGACGTGAGATCGCTGATGCGGTTCGGTCCCTCCTCCAAGCGGAGGCGGCCAAGGGCACCGGTATCCAGGAGCTTGCCGAGCGCCTGGACATCGAGGACATCGCACGGCATCTCTACACGCGCGGTCAGCCCGACCCCGACCTGCTCATCCGCACGTCGGGGGAGCAGCGCCTGTCCGGCTTCATGCTGTGGCAGAGCGTGCACTCGGAGTTCTACTTCTGCGAGGTCTACTGGCCTGCCTTCCGCAGGGTGGACTTCCTGCGTGCACTGCGCTCGTACGGCGCGCGCAACCGCCGCTACGGATCCTGATCCCCCCAAGCCCCACCCCTTAACGCGGAGTTCACCGCGCGGAGGGAGAGGTCCCTTGGAAACGGGAGCACGGACGCGTAGCGTCGGAAGTAGCGGGTGGCGTTCGTCCACCCGTTCGGGAGGCCCCGTCTCATTGATCTCCTCCGCCATCGCGGAACGTCGACGAGGAGGGCCGGACCCGGCCCTCGCGGGCCAGGTCCCGGTCCTCCATGATCCCGTGACAGTAGGGCGCCCCAGCGGTGCCCAAGGGGAGAACGAGTGGCTAGTTCCTCGACCGATCGCCGTGACACCCAGTCCCCCGACCCCCGTACGGAGGTAGGCCAGGACGCACGCGTCTACGTGCTCGACACCAGTGTCCTGCTCGCCGACCCGGCCGCCCTGAGCCGGTTCGCCGAGCACGAGGTCGTCATCCCCGTGGTGGTGATCACCGAACTGGAGAGCAAGCGTCACCACCCCGAACTCGGGTACTTCGCTCGTCACGCGCTGCGACGCTTGGACGACCTCCGGGTCGCCCACGGCCGTCTGGACGTCCCGGTACCGGTGAACGACCTCGGCGGCACGCTGCGGGTGGAACTCAACCACAGCGATCCGCAGATCCTGCCGGCGGGTTTCCGGCTCGGCGACAACGACACCCGGATCCTCACGGTGGCCCGCAACCTCCAGGAGGAGGGCGGGGACGTCGTGCTGGTGAGCAAGGACCTCCCGATGCGGATCAAGGCGTCCTCCATCGGGCTGGCCGCCGACGAGTACCGGGCCGAACTGGCCATCGAGCACGGCTGGACGGGCATGGCCGAACTGGACGTGCCGGCGCACCAGATCGGCGAGCTGTTCACCAGCGGTGAGAGCGACATCGACGCGGCCCGCGACCTGCCCTGCCACACCGGACTGGTGCTGGTCTCCGAGCGGGGCAAGGCGCTCGGCCGGGTCCAGCCCGACAAGTCGGTGAGGCTGGTGCGCGGCGACCGCGACGTGTTCGGCCTGCACGGCCGCAGCGCGGAGCAGCGTGTCGCCCTGGACCTGCTCACCGACCCCGACGTGGGCATCGTCTCCCTGGGCGGGCGCGCGGGCACCGGCAAGTCGGCGCTGGCGCTGTGCGCGGGTCTGGAGGCCGTCCTGGAGCGGCGCCAGCACCGCAAGGTGATGGTGTTCCGGCCGCTGTACGCGGTCGGCGGCCAGGAGCTGGGCTACCTGCCCGGGACCGAGAACGACAAGATGACCCCGTGGGGCCAGGCGGTGCACGACACCCTGTCCGCGGTGACCAGCGAGGAGGTCATCGAGGAGATCGTGGACCGGGGGATGCTGGAGGTCCTCCCGCTCACCCACATCCGCGGCAGGTCGCTGCACGACGCGTTCGTGATCGTGGACGAGGCCCAGTCCCTGGAGCGCAACGTCCTGCTCACCGTGCTCTCCCGCCTCGGCCAGAACTCGCGGGTGGTGCTCACCCACGACATCGCCCAGCGCGACAACCTGCGCGTGGGCCGCCACGACGGCGTGGTCGCGGTGATCGAGAAGCTCAAGGGCCACCCCCTGTTCGCGCACGTCACCCTGACCCGGTCCGAGCGGTCGCCGATCGCCGCCCTGGTCACGGAGATGCTGGAGAACTGACGCGGTACCGCGGCGGGCCCGTCGGTGTGACGGGCCCGCCGCCCCCGCTGAGCCCCGGCGGGTTTCCGGCCCGCGCCCCACAGGCGCGCGGCCGGGTCTCTCAGCGCATCTCCGCCACCAGGCGGCCCAGGCGCCGCAGCCGTTCCAGGCTCGCCTCGTAGCGGGCGCCTATCACCAGCAGCAGCACACCCGCCACGGCGAACGGCACCCAGTTCGGCACCAGGCGGGTCAGGTCCCACAGCGGCGGCCCGAACGCCCGCAGCGAGGTCGCCACCAGCACCAGCCCGCCCGTCACCAGGGCCGCCTGGAGCCGTCCTCGCAGCCCCCACACGGTCACGGCGAGGCCCAGCACGAGCACGGCGGGCGCCCGCCACACCATGCCGTCCTCCGCCAGCACCAGCACGACGGTGGGCAGGAACAGCAGTGCCAGGCCGCCGCCGTGGGCGGCCCAGCTCGACGGCGGCACGGCCGCCCTGCGGCTCCACTCCCAGCCCACGGCCAGCGCCGCGAGGGCGGGCGGCACCGTGTACGCCTCGGGCACGGCCACGTCCCACGCCGAGAGCACCGTCCACAGCGCCGCCAGCATCAGCAGCGCGCCCACCGGCGCGAACCAGCGCCGCCCGGGCCGCGCCGCGGTCGCCAGCGCGACGACCCCGACCACCGCCAGCGCCAACGCGACCAGTTCCGGCCGCGCTCCCGCCGCCGCGGTGACACCCAGTGAGACCGCCGCCCACGCCCAGGCGGGGACCTCAGCCGCCGGTAGCAGCGGTCCGCGCAGGCGCGCCGCGCCCACGGCCACGGCGGTGACCATCGCGATCGGCGCCAGAGCCGCGTACTCCACCGGAGCCCCCAGCAGCAGGGGCAGCGCCAGCGCGAACCCGCCCGTCGCCGCCGTCGCCACCGCCGTGGCGCCGACCGCCGCGACGGCCGTCCGGGCCAGGGCCGCGACCACCGCGGCGACCACCGCGATCCCCATCAGGGCACCCGTGGTCGCGTGCGCCTGGACCAGCGCCCAGCCCGTGCCGAGCAGCAGGGTGAGGAGGGCGGTCAGCCCCGCCAGCCAGCCGAGCCGCCCGCTGCGGGTCAGCGCCGACCACAGAGCCAGGGCCGAACACACCGCGAACACCCACAGCAGGGCGCCCAGGAACGGCGCGCCCAGGACCAGGGGCAGCGCGACGAGCGAGGGCGGCGCGGCGAGGATCGCCGCGGCCGCCGTCCGCCCGCGGTCGAGCAGGGCGACCAGGGCCACCGCCGCCGCACCGGCCAGCAGCGTTCCGGCCGCCGTGCCGAAGGCCTCCGCCGGGGCCGCAGCGCCGTGCAGCCCCAGGACGGTGTGGGCCGGGTCGCCCAGCGCCCGTACGGGCGCCGTCCACGGCCCGTACGCGCCGGACAGCAGCGGCAGGCCGGGGCCGTGCCCGCGTCCGACCAGCAGCGGGGCGGACGCGAGCAGGAGCAGGCCGACCACGGTGAAGACCGGCGGGGAGCCGCCCCCGGCACCGTTCGCGGACGGGAGGGGGGTCCGTCCGAGCACCACCGCGTTCGCCCCGGCCAGCAGCGCGCAGGCGGCCAGAAGCCACCACGCCGGAGGCGGCACGGTGTCCGATATCACGAGGCCGAGTCCGAAGAAGGCACCGGTCAGCAGGGCCAGCGCCCACAGGAGCAGGCCCGTCGCGTGGAGCGCCGGGGGGCGGCCGGAGCGGTCGTACAGGAGCAGCGCGACCAAGGCGGTGGCTTCCACGAACACGAGGGCGGCCAGGGAGGTGTACTGGTCCGGAAGCGACCACAGGCCACCGGTGAGCAGGGTCAGGGTTCCGGTGAGAGCGGGCACCCAGGAGCCGGGCCGACGCGGGGCCAGGGCCGTGGCCAGGACCAGCGCGGCGCCGACCAGGAGGGCGCAAACCACCGCCGCCGCGTGCGGCGGGTCCAGCAGGTGCACGGCCGTCAGCAGCGTCGGAGGGGCGGTCAGGGCGGCGGCGGGCACCAGCGCCCGGCGGCGCAGCAGGAACACCGCGCCCAGGGAGAGCACGGCGCAGACGAGCACGGCGAGCAGAGGGGAGCCGCTGTCCGCGTGGGCCGTCGTCGGCAGACCCAGCACACTGGACACCGGTGCGGTAGCGGGGCCGCCGTTCCACGGGGGCAGGGGCGACCTGGGCAGCGCGGGCAGGTGCGCGGGTCCGGCGGCCAGCGGGGCCGCCCCCAGGACCAGCAGGGCGATGGCCGCGGGGACCCGGGAGGTTCCCCCGCTGTCTGCGCCGCCTGTCGCCGCCGGGCCGCCCGGGCCGCGGACCGGACCGGGAGCCGCCGGAACCCGGTGCGTCGGTTTCCGGGCCAGCAGCAGACCGGTCACGCCAGACAGCAGCAGGACGGCGGCCACGAACCACCAGGCTCCTACGCGGCCGGCGCCCGCGTAGGAGGCGGCGAGGGCGAAGGCCGTGTACAGCAGCGCCAGGACCGTGGTCAGCACCCACAGCACGGTCGCGCTGCCCCGGAGGGCGCGCACGGGGACGCCGGCGCGGGGCGGTCCGAACCAGAGCGCCAGGAGCAGGTCGGCGAGCCCGGTCGCGGCCACGACGGGCAGCGCCCAGGACCAGAGGCCGGGGGAGCCGGACGCCGCCACCAGCAGAACGGGCACCGGTTGCAGGAGCATGACGGCCAGGACGCGCGGCGTCCGCAGCGGCACGAGCAGCGGATAGGACGCCAGCAGCGCGCCGATGACGACCAGCGCGACCGCGGTGTAGCCGGAGCCGCTCCCGATCTGCTCCGACGCCAGCAGCCACAGCGCGAGGGCGTCGACGCACAGCAGCGCGGCGGCCAGGCAGCCGAAGGTCTCCGCGGTCGCCCTGAGACCGCGCCGGTGCAGCGGCAGGGCCAGGACGGCGAAGGCCGCCGTGGTGAGGCCGAGGACCCCGGCGCGGGCGCCGGTGCCCATGTCGCTCCACGTCCAGATGGCGAAGACCAGGGCCGCGATGCCGACGAGCACGCCGCCCAGTCCGAGGATGACGTTCTGCGCCGAGCGGCGGGTGACCTCAGCGGGCACCCGCCCTGCGGGAGCCCCTCCGGCCAGCCCGTGCGCCGACGCGTAGGGGACCTGCTCGTGCGCGTGGGCTCCCTGCTCTACGGGGGGCGCGAAACCGGGCGGGGTCGCCGGTGTCGGCGCGCGACCGGAAGCCCCACCCGGAACCCGCGGCGGCTCCCCGTCGGCGGTGCCGGGAACGGCCCCGGCCGGGGGCGCGCCTCGGCCCGACTCCTCGCGCAGCAGTGCCACGACGGCGGCGCGCTCCTCGCGCAGGTGCCGCTCACGGCTGTTGAGCAGCGCGAGTTCTGTGTCGATGTGCCACAGGCGCTGGGCGGTGGCGCCGACGAGCAGGAGCCCGCACCGCTGGCAGTTCCGGGGCGGCGCGGGGAGCGGGGCGCGGCAGTCCGGGCACCTGAGCCGTGGGCCCGCGGGGGACGGCGGGGATCCGTGGTGGTTCATGGCGCCATCTTGGCCCCGGCTGCCGCCCGCGCACATCCGTACGGGTACTCAGGAGCACCGCCCCCGGTGACCTCCGTCTCGCTCCGGGAGGCGCGGAGACCCCCGCCACAGCCCCGGGGGCTTGACCTCTTATTTACTCTGCGTATCGTCATGCAGGTCAAAGCGCCGCATCGCGGATGCATTCCGTGATGTGATCCAAGACATAGTAAATCTGGCGTTACTTCATCGTGACGATGATGCAGGCTGAACCCGCTGCACGAACATCCCCTCCCACGTGGGAACCCGCGCCGCGGTCGGTCGAACGGCTACCCCTTCCCTCGCGCGCAACACCCCGGGCCACGTGGTCAGCGGCGGCGAACTCTCACACACGCGGACCCCGTGGGGCGCGTGTGCGTCTACGCGAAAGGGCGATTTTGCTACTCAACCTCATCTCACTGCGACATGCGGGCGCCGTCGGCGCCGCGACCCTCGTCGCCGGCGGCACCTTCTCGGTCGCCGCGTTCGCCCAGAGCGACGCGGCCGATCCGGGCCGGCTCGCCTCCGCCGCGGTGGTCCCCGACCAGCAGTCGGCGGCGGGCGGCGACGGCGGGTCCGACCGGCCCGAGGACTTCTTCGCCGCGCAGTCCGAGCAGAGCGACCAGGAGCGCCAGACCCAGCGCGAGGAGAGCATGGACCAGGCCAGGGCGGCCGTCGACGAGGCCGTCCGCGCCGACAGCGGGACGGCCAGCGACATCGCCGAGCCCGAGCCCGAGGAGGAGCCTGAGGCCGAATCCTCGGGCGGTTCCGACTCCTCCGGCGGTGGATCCGCCGGGTCGGCCCCCTCCGGCGATCCCAAGGACATCGCGCTCGAGATGGTCCTGGACGAGGGCTGGGCCGCCAGCGAGTTCCACGACTGCCTGGAGCCCCTGTGGCAGAAGGAGAGCAACTGGAACCACACGGCGGAGAACCCCGGTTCGGGCGCCTACGGCATCCCGCAGTCGCTGCCGGGCGACAAGATGGCCTCCCACGGCTCCGACTGGCGGACCAATCCGGCCACGCAGATCGCCTGGGGCGTCGACTACATCAAGGACCGCTACGGAAACCCCTGCGGCGCTTGGTCCCACTCCCAGGCCAACAACTGGTATTAATAGGGCTTTCCCTGCCAATAACCCCCTCTTGGAAAAGGCAATAGTGCTAATCAACCGAATGTCGCTGCGTAGTACGGCGGCGGTCGGTGCGGCGACCCTCGTCGCGGGTGCGACCTTCGCCGTCACCGCGTTCGCGGATGACGAGATCGATCCGGACACTGTGGCCAGCGCCGCCATTCCGGAGGCCGAGGAACCCGCCGCCGACACCGAAGCCGGGGAGGAGCCGTTCTTCTCCGAGCAGTTGTCCCAGGAAGAACTCCAGGCCCTGCGCAGCCAGGCTCAGGAGCAGCGTGACGCGGCCCTCGCCGAAGGGGTCCTGGCGGCCCAGGTCGAGGGAAGCGACATCGAGGAGGAGGAAGAAGAGGAAGAGGAGGAGACTCCCGTCTTCACCGGCGACCCCAAGGGCATCGCCCTGCAGATGGTCACCGACCAGGGCTGGGCCGCCAGCGAGTTCCACGACTGCCTGGAGCCCCTGTGGCAGAAGGAGAGCAACTGGAACCCCAGCGCGCAGAACCCCAGCTCGGGCGCCTACGGCATCCCCCAGTCCCTGCCGGGCGACAAGATGGCCACCCACGGCGACGACTGGCAGACCAACCCGGCCACGCAGATCGCCTGGGGCATCGACTACATCAAGGGCCGCTACGGCACTCCCTGTGAGGCCTGGGCCCACTCCCAGTCCGTCGGCTGGTACTGATCCGCGGGGGCGCCCCCTGCCGGCGGGCGCCGCCTCCGGCGCACACGTGAGATGCGGGGGCCGTTCCCCTCCGGAAACGGCCCCCGTCGCGTCGGACTCGCCGCGGTCGGCGGGCTCACAGCAGCGGGTCGAACGACTCCATGACGTCTTCGGGCAGGTCGTCGTAGTAGTCGGCGTCCTCGCGCGGAACGTTCACGCTCACCAGGTAGAACACCCGGTCGCCCTCGTGCTCGGTGCTGACCGCGTAGGCCCAGAAGCGCCGTTCCTGACTCGCCCAGGTCTCGTTGACGAAGTCCGACTCCACCAGGGCGACGTCCCAGGCCTCCCCGAAGTCGCCGTCGTCGAACTCCTCCAGCTCCAGCTGCGTGTAGCCGGTGGTGACGTCACCCTCGACCTGCGTCCCGCCGTTGGTGTCCTCCAGGTACTCGGCGCTCGTCCCGGTGAACTCCTGCTCGGTCCAGCCGGTCACCCACACCTGGTGGTCGCCGCCCGGCGCGACGAACACCGCCAACGTGTTCTCGATCCCGCCGTCGTCCACCTGCCATCCGGCCGGGTGGTCCACGTGGAACCACTGCGACCGGAAGGTCTCCAGCTCGTCGTAGGACGGCGGCTCCCCGTCCTCGTCCCCGCTCCCGGTCGTGCCGCCCTCGCCCCGGTCCTCACCGCCGCTGCCGGCACCGCCCTCGTCCCCGCCGACGGAGGTGGAGGGCTCCGCCGGGGGCCTCGCACCCTCGGACGCCGACAGCGTCTCGGAGGCGCCGCCCCCGGCCTCGGCTCCTGCGAACAGGGTGGCGCCGACCACGGCCGTACCGCCGATCAGCGCCAGGAACACCACCGCGGCGCCCGCACCGACGAGGAGCCTGGTGTTCCCCGGGCCCGGACGCGCGCCGCCGTGTCCGCCCGAGTGGAGCGCGGTACCCGGACCCCCGGGGCCGCCCGGGCCGCTGCCCGTACCACCGTGGCCGCCTACCGCGGAGTGCGGCGGCGGGTGCTGGTGGGTCGTGCGGCGCCCGTGCGTGAAGGCCGTCGCGGGCGCCACCGGGTAGGCCGGTCCGCCCCGCGGCGGGCGCGGCCCCGTCACCGGGCTCTGCGGCGGCGGGGTCCGCGTGTGGGGGTAACCGCCCAGCGGCCCCGTGCCGGGGCGGCCGCCGATCGGTGCCCGGTGTGGGCTCCGCTGAGCGCTGACCCAGGGGGCCGCGTGCGGACCGCTGCCGAAGGCCGGGGCGCCGCCTCCGGACGCCCCCGCGGCTCCCGCCGCGCCGAAACCGCGGCTGTCGTCACCGCCCGTGATCGGCCCGCCGCGCCCGCGCAGCAGCGCCAGCGCCCCGTCCACGTCCAGTCTGCGGTCCGGGTCGCGCTCCAGCAGGCCTGAGATGAGCGGCTCCAGCCGTCCGGCGCGCGTCATCGGCGGCAGCGGCGCGGACATCACCGCAGCGATCGCCGCGGTGATGCTGTCGCGGCGGAACGGGGAGGCGCCCTCGACCGCCGCGAACAGGGTCACGCCGATGCTCCACAGGTCGCCCCGGTGCTCGGCCGGGCCGCCCGCCAACCGCTCGGGCGGCATGTACTCGGGTGAGCCGATCAGCGCGCCGGTGCGGGTGATGCTCGGCCCGCCCTCCACCGTCGCGATGCCGAAGTCGGTGAGGATCACCCGGCCGTCCAGGGACGTCATGATGTTGCCGGGCTTGATGTCGCGGTGCAGGACCCCGGCCGCGTTCGCGGCCCGCACGGCGCGCAGCAGCGACTCGGCGATCTCCGCGACCTCGTCCGGGGGCAGGGCGCCCCGCTCGTCGAGCCGCTCCTGGAGGGAGCCGCCCTCGACCAGCTCCATGACCACCCACGGGTTGCCGTCGTACTCGAAGACGTCGTGGATGGTGATCACCGTGGGGTGGCTGATCCGCGCGGCGGAGCGCGCCTCGCGCCGGACCCGGCCGTGGGCGTCCGAGCGCTCGGCGTCGGTGAAGTGGTCGGGAAGCAGCACCTGCTTGATCGCCACGTCGCGGTCCAGCGTCTGGTCGAAGGCCTGCCAGACCACCCCCATACCGCCGCGGCCGAGTTCACGGTGCAGGACGTAGCGGTCCGCGACGACGCGTTCACTGTCGCTGTTGCTCGGCATGTACTGCCCTCTCGAAGGCGGGCTTCCAAGGTGCTCGTTCAAGAATGTCGGACGCCTCCCGCGCCCGGAAGGTTCCTGGCCCGGCCCTTCACGGCCGGGTGAGACACGACCGTTCCCCGTGCGCACCGTGCGCCCCGCCCGGCCCGGCACGCGGAAGGGGCACCCCGAACGCGGGGCGCCCCTCGGCGGAACGGGTCCGGACTACTGGGAGTTGGTCATCCGCAGTACGTCGAGGGCCTCGTCCAGCTGCGCCTCCGTGAGCTTGCCGTCCCGGACGTAGCCGCGCTCGATGACCACCTCGCGGATGGTCTTCTTCTCCTTCAGCGACTGCTTGGCGACCTTGGAGGCCTCCTCGTAGCCGATGTAGCGGTTGAGCGGGGTCACGATCGACGGCGAGGACTCGGCGTAGACGCGGCACTGCTCGGCGTCGGCCTCGATGCCGGACACGCAGCGGTCCGCGAACACGCGCGAGACGTTGGAGAGCAGGCGGATGGACTCCAGCACGTTGCGGGCGATCATCGGCAGTTGCACGTTCAGCTCGAAGTTGCCGCTCGCGCCGCCGAAGGCCACCGCGGCGTCGTTGCCGACGACCTGCGAGGTCACCTGGAGCACGGCCTCGCACAGGACCGGGTTGACCTTGCCCGGCATGATCGAGGAGCCGGGCTGGAGGTCGGGCAGGAGGATCTCGCCCAGACCCGTGGTCGGGCCCGAGCCCATCCAGCGGATGTCGTTGGCGATCTTGGCGAAGCCGACCGCGATGGTCCGCAGTTGGCCGGACAGCTCGACCAGGCCGTCGCGGGCGCCCTGCGCCTCGAAGTGGTCGCGGGCCTCGGTCAGCGGCAGGCCGGTGTGCTCGGCGATCTCGGCGATGACCCGGGCGGAGAAGCCCTCGGGGGTGTTGATGCCGGTGCCCACGGCGGTGCCGCCCAGCGGCAGCTCGGCCACGCGCGGCAGGACGGCCTCCAGGCGCTCCACACCGTAGCGCGCCTGGGCTGCGTACCCGGCGAACTCCTGGCCCAGGGTGACCGGGGTGGCGTCCATGAGGTGGGTGCGGCCGCTCTTGACCACGGAGGCGAACTCGGCGGCCTTGGCGCCGAGCGCCTCCTCCAGGTGCCGCAGCGCCGGGACCAGGTCGTTCCGGACGGCGGAGGTGGCGGCGATGTGGATGGAGGAGGGGAACACGTCGTTTGAGGACTGCGACGCGTTGACGTGGTCGTTGGGGTGCACGGGGGCCCCGAGGCGCTCGGTGGCCAGCGTCGCCACGACCTCGTTGGTGTTCATGTTGCTGGAGGTGCCCGAGCCGGTCTGGAACACGTCGATCGGGAACTCGTCGTTCCACCTGCCCTCGGCGACCTCCAGGGCGGCCTCCCGGATCGCCTTGCCCAAGTCGTCGCTGATGACGCCCAGCTCGGCGTTGACCTTGGCCGCGGCGGCCTTGATCTGGCCGAGGGCGGCGATGTGCGCGCCCTCCAGGCCCTGGCCGGAGATCGGGAAGTTCTCGACGGCACGCTGCGTCTGGGCCCTCCACTTGGCCTCGGCCGGAACCCTGACCTCACCCATCGAGTCGTGCTCGATACGGAACTCGCTCATTGCAACCCAACTCTCCCTGGGAAAACCTGTGAGCCCCAGATTGCCAGACGCACCGGAGCACACCGCCACCTCACCCGGGGTTGACGGTGTTGCGCGCGTCATGTTGACACCGCCGCCGTCCTCCGAGAGCGGTCGGCGGTCCTCGCAGGTCGGCGCGGTCAGGCTCCGATGCCGCGTCGGCGATCGCGGCGGCGCCGGCCCAGGAGGCGGCGCCTCCTCGGGGCGCGCACGCGCACCACGCCGAACAGGGAGAACCCGTCGATCTCCAGCACCGGGGGGTGGGACAGCTCGGAGCGGCGCGCTGTGGTGGTGCGCCTGCCCAGGAACGACCAGCCGGTCAGCCGCACCTCGACGCCCTCGGGGACGTCGATCTCCACGCGGCCCAGGACGGCTGTCACGGTCATGCGGTGGTGGTTGTGCATCAGGAGCGCCTCGCGCATGTCCACCTCGACCCTGCCGACCAGCGCCACGGCCAGCTCGTCGGGATAGGCCACCCAGCGGCCCCTGCGCTCCGCCCTGCCGAACAGGCCGAGGACGGGCTGGCGGTCCAGGCGGATGGGCTGCTGCTCGGCGGGGAGCAGGTCGGCGGTGATCCTGGGCAGTTCGCCCAGGGTCCGGGCCTCGTGCGCGAGGGAGGAGCGCTCCTCGAACTCCTCCAGGTCCAGACGGCCGTCGGCGGCGGCCTCGCGCAGGACCCGCAGGACCCGTTCACGGTCGGTGTCGGAGGCGCGGAGCCGCTCGGGGGACACTTCCTCACTCACACCGCCCAGACTAGGCGAAACCCCGGGCAGGCCGCCCGTCCGGTGAGTACCGCGCGTCGGCGCGTGCGGGGGCGCTCCGCGTCCTCCCGCCCGGGGCCACGGGCGGATTCCGGCAGGGGGCGCCGCGTCCCGACCCGGTCGGAGGGCGCGGTGGACCCGACCCGGGCGGGGCGGAAAGCCCCCAGGCACTCGCCCCGCCCGCCGTCACAGGTCCATCAGCGCCCGCCTGGCGACCGCGTCGGAGGCTGCGGCCAGCGGCCGGACCGCCACCCTGACGAGTGCGCGGGCGTTGTCGTCGCCCGCCACGCGGTTGGAGCCGAGCTCACCGCACCGCGCGCAGCGGTGGACGATCATCCACTCCCCGTCCGGACGCGCCGCCATGCTCAGCGCGTCCATCGCGCCCCGGCAGCCGGACGCGCGGTCGCCGGGGATCCTCAGGTCCACGTGCAGGCTGGTAAGGCAGTGCGGGCAGTGGTTGCGGTGGGCCGTCCCCGGCGCGCGGGCCGGGATCTCCAGACGGCACCGCACACAGCGGAACGAACCCGCGCCGCCCGCCTCGCCGTGGGCGTGCAGCACGGTCTTGGGGCGCTGGGGACGCCTGGTGACACGGGTGTTGCGTCGGCCCACGCTCACACCTCCCCGAACAGGTCGAGCGGGAAGGGCGGTTCGGCCAGCGGCCGGACCGCGATCCGCATGAGGACGAGGGGGTTGTCGTCCGGTGAGACGGCGCTCTCCGACATCTCGTCGCACACGCCGCAGCGGTGGATGAGCGTCCAGGGGCCGCCGCGCGGTACCGCGACCGAGATCGGGGCCATGCGCCCGCCGCAGTCGGAGGCGCCGCCCCCGGCCCGGTCCTGGACGTGGCGTGAGCTCAGGCAACTCGGGCAGTGGTCGCGCGGTCCCCCGCCGGGGCCGAGGCGTGACACGGACAGGCCGCAGCGCACGCAGGCGAAGGAACCGGTGCGCGTGACGGATCGGCGGCCGGAACGGCCGGAGGAATCGGTGGTGGACACCCGGAGGCACTCCTTGCTGGAAAAGTGTGGTGGACAGCAGGGAGCAGGCCGAGCGCTTCTCGACGGAAAGGGTCGCGGCCGCCTCAGGTACCCGGGGCCCGGGTACGGCGGTGGCACGCGTGACTGTCAGGCGCGCTCGGCGCGTTCCGGGGCATACTCACCCTTCTCCGTCCGGAGTCGTCCTCCGGGTTCTCGTTGCCTACGGGTCCGGAGGACGATCGTAGGCGGGGGCCCCGACCGGCACAACGGGTTTTCCGCCGGTCGGACCGCTCCGCGGGGCCCGCGCTGCCCGCCGCGCCGCGGTCGCGCACGGTGCGGCGGGAGTGTTTCCACAGCCGGAGAAACCCGCTGGAAATTCCTTGCCCCCGCTGTCTACGGTTGTGTTCATGACCACACCTGTCCCCGGTCGCCGTCCGTCCGGGAGCGCGACCATGGACGCCGGTGAGACACCGCCCGTCCCCGCCCTGCGACTCCGCGGGGTCGTCAAACGCTTCGGTTCGCTCACCGCCGTCGACGGGCTCGACCTGGAGGTCCCGCAGGGCGTCGTCCTGGGCCTGCTCGGGCCCAACGGCGCGGGCAAGTCGACCACCATGAAGATGCTCACCGCCCAGTCCCTCGCCGACGAGGGCGAGATCCGCATCCTCGGCCACGCCGTCCCCGACGAGTCCAAGTGGGCCCGAGCCCGCATGGGCGTCGTACCCCAGCACGACAACCTCGACGAGGAGCTCACCGTCGAGCAGAACCTGCGGATGTTCTCCTACCTGTACCGGGTGCCGCGCCGCCGACGCCGCGAGGCCATCGCCAGGACCATGCGGCTGGCCCAGCTCGCCGACCGGGGCGCGACCCTCGTCGACGACCTGTCCGGGGGCATGCGCCGCCGCCTGCTCATAGTCCGCGCCCTGCTGCACCGGCCCGAACTCGTCCTCATGGACGAGCCCACCGTGGGCCTGGATCCGCAGGTGCGCCAGGACCTGTGGAGCGTCATCTCCGCGCTGCGCGCCGAGGGCGTGACCGTGCTGATGTCCACGCACTACATCGAGGAGGCCGAACGCCTCTCCGACGAGGTGGCGCTCATGGCCGCGGGCAGGATCGTCGAGCGCGGCGCCCCCGCCGCCCTCGTCGCCCGGTACGCGGGGACCACCGTGGAGGAGTACACCCCGGGTGAGGAGGGCGTCGACGGACTCGAACGCCTCGTCCACGGCCACGGCTTCACCACCCGGCGCACCGGCACCACCGTGTCGGTACTGCGCGCTGAGGAGCTGCCCGACTCACTGCGCGACCGGCTGAGCGCGCCGCTGCGCCGGGTGAGCACCCTGGAGGACGTCTTCGTAGCCCTGACCGGGGAGAGTGTGGAGTGACGGACCAGTCGCGGCGAACCCGGGAGGACGCCCGGCCCGAGATCCACGCCCGCCCCGGCCGGTTGGAGGCCGACGCCGTGATGGGCGTCGTCGCCCGCGAGTGGATCCTGTACGGCCAGTCCTGGCGGGCGACCACCTTCGCGGCGGTGGTCGAGCCCACCCTCTACCTGCTCTGCTTCGGCTTCGGCATGGGCGCCCTCATCGGCACCCTCGCCGGGTACAGCTACATCGACTTCCTCGGCACGGGCATCGTGGCGGTGTCGGTGCTGTTCCAGTCGATGATGCCCGGGGTCATCAACACCTTCATCAAGCGCCGCTTCCTGCACACCTACGAGGGCATCCTGGCCGCCCCCGTGGACGTGCGCGAACTCGTCACCGGCGAGGCGCTGTGGCTGGCGATGCGCTCGGGCGTGTACGGGTGCGTCCCGCTGCTCGTCGCGGTCGGGTTCGGGCTGCGCCCCGGCCCCGGCATGCTTCTCGTGCCGCTCATCGCCTTCCTGTCCGGTTTCGCCTTCGCCCTCTTCGGGATCTGGATCTCCGCCCTGATCAACTCGGTGCGGTCCATGGACTACGTGTTCAGCGGCCTGTTCACCCCGCTGTTCCTGGTGGCGGGTACGTTCTTCCCGCTCACCGAGCTGCCCGACTGGGTGCAGAACGCGGCCATGGTCAACCCGCTGTACCACTCGGTCGAACTCATCCGCGGGGTGGTCTTCGGCGGTATCGGGGCCGGACCGGCGCTGTTCCACCTCGGAGTGCTGCTGGTGTTCGTGGTTCTCATGTGGTTCCTGGCGTGCGCCCGGATGAGACGCCGCGTGGTCGGCTGAGGCCCTCGCACGCGCGGACGGCGCGGGGAGAGCAGCCTCCCCCCGCGCCGTCCGCGCAACGTCACCCCGTGCGGCTACTCGCCGCCGCTGGGCGACCAGCGCAGCTCCGCGCTGCTGCGCTGCCCCTCCTCGGTGACGCTCAGCGCCAGGCCCACGGCGCCCCACTGGCCGGGGGCCTCGACCTCGCTCTCGGTCAGCACCTGGCGCAGGTCCATGTACCCGGCCATCACCGCCGAGTCCATCTCCTGCATGGTCTGCTGGAAGACCGGATCGTCGCCCAAGCGCCCGGTGGCGCTGCTGCCCTGGGACACCACCACGGCGTCGCCGTCGGTGCTCACGCCCGGCGGGGTGCTGTAGGAGTCGACGACCGCGCTCTCGACGAAGTCGCTCAGGATCTGCTCGTCACCGCCCACCGCGCGGTACTGGAAGGACGCCTCCCCGCCGCCGTAGGCGGACCCGAAGAAGCCCTCCAGGTTCATGTCGGTGACACCGAACGCGGTCGAGGAGCCCAGAAGCTGGGTGAACCCCTCCGGCAGCGGGGCGCCCATCGAGTTGAACTGGCGCTCCATCTCCTGCATCTGGCCGCTGCTCGTCATGAACGGGATCGAGTCGCTCTCGTAGGCGTCGGTCAGCGCCCTGTCCAGGCCGCTGGCGCCCAGGGCCATGACCGTGCTCTCGGGCAGAGACTCCATCGCCGCCACGCTCGCCCCCGGCGTCTCGGCCAGCCACGCCAGGTCGGTGCCGTCCACCGTGAGGTCGAAGACGTCCGTGCGCGCCTCCAGGTACTCGCCGTCCACCCGCAGGGACGCGGTCATCCGGCCGCTCAGCTCACCGGTCTCGGCGGCCAGGTCGGCCTCGAACTCCCGGGCGAACTCCTCGACCTCCATCAGGCTCGCGAGGTCCGCCCACCCCGCGGCCAGACTGCCGCTGGGCACGTCGTCCATGTCACCGGAGAAGGTGTCGGCGCCGGCCAGGGGGCCGTGCTCGTCCACCTGCGCGTGCAGGTCCGCCAGCGCGGCGTCGGAGGTGGTGAGGAGCGCGAAGTCGTCGATCACCTCGAAGTAGAGGTCGTCGTACTCGCCGCTGAGCCGCTCCAGGCTCTCCTGGGCGAGTCGCTCGTCCTCCACCCCGAGCGCGAACGCCCCGGCCACACCGGCGCCCTCGCCCAGTTCGGCCTCACCGCTGGCGGGCCACACCGCGAAGCCAACCCGCTGGCCGATCCACTCCTCGACCTCGGACTGCCGCGCCTCGGGGAAGGCGGCCACGAAACCCTCGGCGACCAGCCCCGTCATGTCGCCGTCGGGCTCGTCCATCTCGGCGGTGACCTCGTCGGGGAGCCGCTCCACGAACCGCAGCAGCTCCATGGCCTGGGAGCCGTCGATGGACAGGTCGACCTTGCCGAACGCGAGCGCGCTGCCCGGGAGCACGTCCTCGGGCTGTGGGCCGCCGAAGCTGACCAGCGAGACGGTGGCCCACACCGTGCCGCCCATGAGGAGGAGCGCGGTGCCCGCGGCGGCCGGGATCAGCCAGCGCCTGTTGCGGCCGCCGCCGGAGGGCGGAACCTGTCCGCCGGAGTACTGGCCACCTGGGAAGGGGCCCGCGGGCGGCGGGCCGCCGGGCGCACCGCCGCCGAAGCCCGCGGGGGGACGGCCGGGAGCCTGGGGCGGAGGGTAGCCCTGCCCGGGCTGCTGGTGCTGCCACTGGGGCTGCTGTGGGGGATCGGGGTAGGACATCAAACCTCCGGCGGGGAATTCTCGGCGCGTGCACCGTGCGACCAACGCCGGGTCTGATGCCGCGTCGACCCGGTGTGGTTCGCGTCCCGCGCCTTTTTCGGTCGGCCGGTGGGGAAGGGGCCCGGTGTCCCGCACCGGCCGGGACGGGACACAGGGGCGGAGCTCTTCCGGTGGGGCGTGACGGCCCTAGACCGACTCGGGCTCCTCTCCCCGGTAGGGGGCCGAGGTCAGGTCGACACCGCTGTAGGAGGCCAGTTTGCCCAGGCGGTGCTCACTGAGCACCTGGCGGACGGTGCCGCTGCGGCCGCGCATGACCAGGGAGTCGGTGACGACCCGCGCGGACTCGTAGCGGACGCCGCCGACCAGCTCCCCGTCGGTGATGCCGGTCGCGGCGAAGAACACGTCGTCGGACGAGACCAGGTCGTCGGTGCGCAGCACGCGGTCCAGGTCGTGCCCGGCGTCGAGCGCCTTGCGGCGCTCCTCCTCGTCCTTGGGCCACAGGCGGCCCTGGATGACACCGCCCAGGCACTTCATCGCGCACGCGGTGATGATGCCCTCGGGGGTGCCGCCGATGCCCAGCAGCAGGTCCACGCCGGTCCCCGCGCGGGCCGCCATGATCGCTCCGGCCACGTCCCCGTCGCTGATGAACTTGATCCGGGCGCCCGCGTCGCGCACGTCCTGCACGATCTGCTTGTGGCGGGGGCGGTCCAGGATGACGACGGTCACGTCCTGCGGCGACTTGCCCTTGGCCCGGGCCACGGCCCGGACGTTGTCGGCCACGGGAGCGGCGACGTCCACCACGTCGGCGGCCTCGGGGCCCGTGGCGAGCTTCTCCATGTAGAACACCGCGGAGGGGTCGAACATGGTGTTGCGCGGGCTCATCGCGATCACCGACACGGCGTTGGGCATGCCCATGGCGGTCAGGGTGGTGCCGTCGATCGGGTCGACCGCCACGTCCCAGTCCTGGCCGCCGCCGTCGCCGACCCGCTCGCCGTTGTAGAGCATCGGGGCGTTGTCCTTCTCGCCCTCCCCGATCACCACGGTGCCGTTCATGGACACGGTGCTGATCATGTGCCGCATGCCGCGCACCGCAGCGCCGTCCGCCCCGATCTTGTCGCCCTTGCCCACCCAGCGGGCCGCGGCGAGCGCCGCGGTCTCGGTGACGCGCACCAGCTCCAGCGCGAGGTTGCGATCCGGGGCCTTGTGCGGGCTGCTGGACTGCGACATGGACACACCTTCCGTCGGGAGAACAGGTCGGGGGCAGGTCTTAGGGTAGTCACCCGAAGTGACACCCGCGGGGTCACGGGTACCCCTCGGGGTGGTCCCGGGCGGACGGGGACGGACTACTCTGGCGTGACCCGGACTGGAGTGAGGCGTGACAGTGGACAAGACGGACAAGCCCGCGAGGGTCTCCCCGCGCGGCGCGGCCACCCGCGGCGCCCTGCTCAAGGCGGCCTCCCAGGTCTTTCGCACGGTGGGCTTCGCCAAGGCCGGAGTGAGCGAGGTCGTCGCCGTGGCCGGGGCCAGCGTCGGCAGCCTGTACCACCACTTCAGCGGCAAGGCCGACCTCTACCTCGCCCTGTACGAGGAGTTCCAGCAGCGCCAGCAGGACCGCACCCACCAGGCGGTCGTGCGGGCCCGCTCCGAGGGGGAGAAGGACCCCACGCGGCTGATGAACATCGCGGCCCGCGCCTACCTGCTCGGGTGCATCGAGGAGAGGGAGACCACACGGCTGTTCTTCAGCGGAGACGGCCCTCCCGGCTTCGACTACCAGCTCCGGGCCCGGCTCACCCAGTGGACCGACCGCAACGTGGCGCTGTTCCGCAAGGCCGACGAGCCCGTGGACGAGGCCCTGCTCATCGTCGTGAGCGGCGCGATGCTGCTGGCGGTGGCCGAGGTGGTCCAGCGCGAGGACGCCGAGGCCCGCCGGCTCGCCGACGACATCACCGGCCTGCTCACCCAGCTCGAACCCCGGCGCTAAGCACACCCCGGGTCGGCGGTGCCCCGGACCTGCGGCAAGCTGGAGACGTCATGAGTGAGTACAGCCGGTCCAGCGCGACCTTCAAGAACTACGCCATCTCCCTCGGGATCATCGTCGGCATCGTCCTGATCATGGCGTTCGTGGTCTCCACGCGCTCGGGCGAGAGCATTCCGTCGGTGGAGTACCGGCCGGACGCCGACGTACTGCGCGACGCGGCGGACTACCCGGTGACGGTGCCCTCCGCCGACCTGGAACAGGAGGGGTGGACGCCCACCAGCTCAACGGTGGACGTGTCCGGACCGGTCCAGTGGAGCGTGGGCTTCGCCACTGCCGAGGACAGCCACGCCATGTTGACCCAGAGTGACGCCGACCCCGCCGCCGTCCTCGCGGAGAGGGCCCCGGGCGCCGAGCAGGTCGGTACGGTCCAGGTCGACGGTCGCGAGTGGGAGCACCACGAGTCCCGGGACGAGAACGCCCTGGTCCTGCGCCAGGAGGGCGTGACCCTGGTCGTGTCCGGCCCCGCCGGCACGGACGAGCTGGCCCGCTTGGCGGAGGGCCTGGAGACCGACGCCGACGGCGGCGAGGCGTCCGCGGACGGCGCCTGAGCGGGGAAGGCGGGTTCCGGCCGCCGCCCTGCGGAGCCGACCGGGCCCCGGGGAGTGCCCGCGGGTGCGCCGGGGCGCCCCCCGCACGGCGAGGCGCCCGGTCGCAGAATCGACCGGGCGCCTCGCGTACCGGCTGTGCGCGCCCCCGGCGCACGGGAGCCCGCGCGCTACTCGGCGCGCAGGTCGCGGCGCAGTTCCTTGGGCAGCGAGAAGGTCAGCGTCTCGTCGGCGGTGGTCACCGGGGTGACCGTGCCGTAGCCGTGCCCGGCCAGCTTGTCGAGCAGCTCGCGCACCAGGATGTCCGGCACTGAGGCGCCGCTGGTCACGCCGACCGTGGTCACGCCCTCCAGCCAGGAGTCGTCCATCAGCGAGGCGTTGTCGATCAGGTGGGCGGCGTCGGCGCCCGCGTCCAGGGCCACCTCCACCAGGCGGACCGAGTTCGATGAGTTGTCGGAGCCGACCACGATGACCAGCTCGCACTCGGGCGCCATCGCCTTGACCGCGTCCTGGCGGTTGGAGGTGGCGTAGCAGATGTCGTCGCTGGGCGGGTCGAGCAGGTTCGGGAACCGCTCGCGCAGGGCGTCCACCGTCTGCGTGGTCTCGTCCACCGACAGGGTCGTCTGGGAGAGCCACGACACGTTGTCCGGGTTGCGCACCTGGACCTTGTGCACCTCGTCCGGGCTCTCGACGATCTGGATGTGCTCGGGAGCCTCACCGCTGGTGCCCTCGACCTCCTCGTGGCCGATGTGGCCGATGAGGATGATGTCCCGGTCCTCGGACGCGAAGCGCTTGGCCTCCTTGTGGACCTTGGTGACGAGCGGGCAGGTGGCGTCGATCGTCTTGAGGCTGCGCCTGTGCGCCTCCTCGTGCACCGCCGGGGAGACGCCGTGCGCGGAGAAGACCACGATGGCCCCCTCCGGCACCTCCTCGGTCTCCTCGACGAAGATCGCGCCGCGCTCCTCCAGCGTGCGCACCACGTGGGTGTTGTGCACGATCTGCTTGCGCACGTAGATCGGCGCGCCGTACTGCTCCAGGGCCTTCTCGACGGTGATGACAGCGCGGTCGACACCGGCGCAGTAGCCCCGGGGGTTGGCGAGGAGCACACGGCGTTGGTTCGTGGCAGTCGTCATCGCAGTCATGTGTTACATCCTAGGTGGCTTGGGCGGCGTGCGACCCGGGTGTGGGAGAGGGCACTGAACAGGCCGCTTCGACGCGCGACCGGTGCCAAGGTGACGGTATCGCAACGGGGCGCATCCGGTTGCGCCTCGAAGTGGCGAAATCGTTCACTTCTCCCCTGCTCATGGTGTTCATCCCTCCTCTATCCTGGTTCACCATCACACGCATTACAGGCGGTTCGCCCTCACCTCGGCCCTGCCGGTCGGCTGTTCGCGCGCCGCTCACCCCACTCGCCGAGACCACCAGGAGCCCCCGTCCTATGTCGAACCCGACGCTCGCCACGAAGCTGGTCGCCCTGGTCAAGGGCATCTTCGGGCGCAAGGAAACGGCGGCCGCGCCCGAGCCCGCGGCCGAGGAGCCGACCGGGACCCCCCAGTCCCCCGCCCCCGAGACCGCGGAGTCCGGGGACGTGGCCGCGCGCGGCACGGACCAGGCCGCGCCGAAGACCGCCGAGCCCGCCGAGCCCGCCGAGGCGAAGAGGGCCGAGGCGGCCGAGCCCGCCGCGGAGCGGGAGCCCGCGAAGGCGGAGGCCGAGGAGCCCGAGACCGCAGCTCCGGAGAAGGCCGCCCAGGACGGGCCCGCCGAGCAGGAGGAGCCCGCGGCGAAGAGGAAGTCGGCCGCGAAGAAGAAGCCCGCCGCCGAGAAGAAGCCCGTGAAGGCCACCGCCGCCCCCGAGGCCCCGGCGGCCGATGAGCCCGCCGAGCCCGCCGAGCCGGTCGTGGCCGAGCAGGCCGGAAGCGGCCGGGAGGAGCGGACCGAGCCCGCCACCCCCGCCACCGCGGACGTCCCCGAGGAGGGCAACGCCATCGCTGAGGAGATCGCCGCAGCCGAGGCGCACACCAAGGTCAGCAGCGACGAGATCCTCGAACGGGTGCGCAAGGGGGCCGCCCCGTCCCTGGAGGACCTCGCCGTGCCCACCTACGACGAGCTCACCCTGCCCTCGGTCCGCGCCCGCCTGCGCAAGCTCACCATCGAGCAGGTCCGCGACCTGCGCGCCTACGAGGTCGCCCACCAGGGCCGCCCCGAGTTCATCAAGATGTACGACAACCGCATCGCCAAGCTGGAGGCCGAGGCCTGACACGCGCGGACCGCCGGGGCGGGAGCGTCGCCGACCCCGCTGACGGCCGCGTCCGCGGGGCACGGGAACCGCGGGGCGGCACGGGACGTCATAGGAAGCGACCACACCGGCGCCTCCCGTCCGAAGGGACACCAACATGCGTTCCGCCGCCCCCGCCGCCGCGCTCCTCGCGGCCACCGCGTTCTGGCTGACCGGATGTTCGGTCGGCATTCCCGGGACCGACCAGGAGGTCTCCGTGGACCCCGACGGCGTGTCCGTCGGCGGTGAGGACGGAGAGGTCTCCGTGGACTCCAACGGCGACGTCTCCGTCGGCAACCGGGACGGCGACGTCACCCTCGACGAGGGCGGCGGCATCTCCGTGGACAGCGAGACCGGCGACCTCACCATCGCCACGGTCGAGGGCAGCGTCACCGAGGAGTGCGACGGCCAGAACGTCAACGTGACCGCCAGCGGCGCCGAGGTCGTCCTCAACGGCCAGTGCGGCGAGGTCTCCATCCTGGGCAACGGGCTGACAGTGCACATCGGCGGCGCCGACTCCATTCGCGTGACCGGCGCGGACAACACCGTCCACCACGCCGAGGGCGATCCCTCCGTCACCGACATCGGCCTCGACAACAGCGTCTCCGTCGGCGGCGACGCGACCGCCTGACCGCGTTCCCGCGCATCCGGCGTCCACCCGGTTCCGCCGTACCGGGCCCGGACACGCGGCCCCGCGCCTGGCGGGCCTGCCCCGAACTGTCCGCGCCCTGGCCTAGGCTCGGTCGGCATGGGCATGGACAGTTCCGCCGAGGCGCCGCAACCGGTACGCGCCGTCCTCAACGCCGTCGGCCAGTGGATCGGCCGCCTGGGCCGCATCTGGGTCGAGGGCC
The DNA here is from genome assembly GCF_001029525.1 of Nocardiopsis sp. RV163. Taxonomy (NCBI): domain Bacteria; kingdom Bacillati; phylum Actinomycetota; class Actinomycetes; order Streptosporangiales; family Nocardiopsidaceae; genus Nocardiopsis; species Nocardiopsis sp. RV163. Next base: position 30,017 of record NZ_LEKI01000008.1, read on the forward strand.
AGATCGCCGAGCTGAACCGGCGCGGCCGCATGGCCTACATCACGCTGCGCGACCCCGTCGCCAACGTGTCGGTGCGCGTGGTCTGCCAGACCTCGGTCCTGGACGCGCAGAGCCCGCCCCCCGAACCCGGTGCGCGCGTGGTCGTGCACGCCAAGCCCGACTTCTACGAGGTCCGCGGCACTTTCTCGCTGCGCGCCCTGGAGATCCGCCACGTCGGCCTGGGCGAGCTGCTGGCCCGGCTCGAACAGCTGCGCCGCACCCTGACCGCTGAGGGGCTCTTCGACGCCGCGCGCAAGCGCCCCCTGCCCTTCCTGCCCAACACGGTCGGGCTCATCTGCGGACGCGACTCCGCCGCCGAGCGCGACGTGCTGGAGAACGGGCGCCGCCGCTGGCCCGCCGTGCGCTTCGAGGTGCGCCCGGTCGCCGTCCAGGGGGACCGGGCCGTGCGCGAGGTGATGGAGGCGCTCAAGGACCTGGACTCGCACCCCGACGTCGACGTCATCGTCATCGCCCGGGGCGGCGGTTCCCTGGAGGACCTGCTGCCCTTCTCCGACGAGTCCCTCGTGCGCGCCGTCGCCTCCGCGGGCACCCCCGTGGTGAGCGCGATCGGTCACGAACAGGACGCCCCCCTGCTCGACCACGTCGCCGACGTGCGCGCCTCCACCCCCACCGACGCGGCCAAGAGGACGGTGCCCGACGTCGGTGAGCAGTTGGAGATCGTCCGCCAGCTCCGCGACCGGGGCCGCCGGGTGCTCCGGGGCGGGGTGGAGCGCGAGCTCGCCTGGCTGGAGGGCATGCGCTCGCGTCCGGTGCTCGCCAGCCCGGTGCGCGAGGTCGAACGGCTCGCCGAGCAGGTCGCGGACCTGCGCGACCGGGCCCGCCGGAGCCTGACCGCGTCCCTGGACCGGTCCGCCGACGGCCTCGGCCACACCCGGGCGCGCCTGCACGCCCTGTCCCCGGCGACCACGCTCGCGCGCGGTTACGCGATCGTGCAGCGCGAGGACGGGTCGGTGGTGCGTTCGGCCCGGGAACCGGACGCGGGGGAGGCCCTGCGCGTACGGTTCGCCGAGGACAGCCTGACCGCGACCGTGGAGTCAGTCCACACCGAAGACACCTCCGAGGAGGGGTAGGAGATGGCAGCCAAGGGCGCCAAGACCCGCGAAGAGGGCACCGCCGAGCCCGAGCTCAGCTACGAGGAGAGCCGGGAGGAGCTCAACAACGTCGTCCGGCGGCTGGAGTCGGGCGGACTCAGCCTGAAGGAGTCGCTGGCCCTGTGGGAGCGCGGCGAGGAACTGGCCCGCGTGTGCGAGCAGTGGCTGGAGGGTGCCCGCGCCAAGCTGGCCGCCGCCATGGACGAGCGCCGGGGGGACGAGCCGGGGGACGGCGACACGCCCTTCTGAGGCCCGGGGCCGCGCCCGTCGGCCCGCGTCCCGCGGCTACCTGCGGCCGTTGAGCTGGTCTCCCAGGTCGCGGATGTTGCCGGGCAGGCCCCGGAACACCCCGATCACCAGGACCAGCGCCGTGCCCAGGAACAGCCAGGGGGCGACCTCGGCCAGCCGTGAGGCCATCCCCAGGAGCAGTACCCGGGCGAACCCCTCGCTGCCCAGGGCCAGCACGCTCTCCGCGGCGACCACGGCGACGAAGAAGGCGATGGGCGGGCTGACCGACAGCGACAGCAGGTCGCTGGGCCGGACCAGGAGGGCGCCGAGCACGCAGGCGAGGGTGAAGGCCACGCCCGGGGCCGCGGGCGTGCCCGCCCAGTGCGCGATCATGGTCCCGGCGAAGCTGAACGCGACGACGGCCAGCACGCCGCCGCGTCCGGTCAGGCGGGGCGGGGTCCCCGGGGAGTTCTCCTTCGGCCTCGGCACCGGACGCTCCCTCTTCCTGGCATGCGGCACGTCCCTGACGCGGCCGTCGGGCCGCACGAAGTGCGGTGCGCGCCCGTGTTCGGGGCCGTCCGCCTTCCGCGGGGGCATAGCCGTCCGCCTCCCCAGTGTGTTGCTCACGGTGTTCAGTGTGTCACTTCTCGTGAATGTTCGGTGTCTTTTCCATGGATCGTGTCGTCCTTCCGGCTACTTGTCCCATCCGCGACGAACACGTCATCCTCTCCGTTGGACACCGACTCGGCCCACCGCGGTTCCGGGGTTCGGCGACCGGTTTCCGTTCCGTTCCCCTGCCCGTCCGGTCCCTGACCACTCCGCTCCGCCGGGGCCGGTCCGGCGCCGCCCGGGTCCGACAGCTCGGGCGCCACCACCGCGCGCGGACGCTCCTCCACGCCCACGGGACGGTCCAGCCCGCCGTCCACCAGCCCCAGCTCGCCGAACCGGCGGGCCGTCACCAGCACCCGGCTCTCCAGAGAGCCCACAGTCTGGTTGTAGGCGCTGACGGTGCGGGTCAGGGCCCGGCCCAGCCCCTCCACGTGCCCGCCGAGCGTGCCCAGCCGCTCGTGCAGCTGCTTGCCCAGGTCGAACACCGCCCGCGCGTTCTCGCTCAGCGCCTCCTGCTGCCAGGCGTACTGCGCCGTCCGCAGCAGCGAGATCAGTGTCGTCGGCGTCGCGATGTGCACCCGCCGCCCCATCGCGTACTCCAGCAGCTCCGGGTCGTACTCCAGGGCCGGGGCCAGGAACGCCTCCCCGGGGATGAACAGCACCACGAACTCCGGTGCCGGGGTGAACGACGACCAGTACGCCTTGGCCGCGAGCTGGTCCACGTGCGTGCGCAGGTGCCTGGCGTGCACGCGCAGGTGCCGCGCGGCCTCCTCCGAGCCTGCCTCCACGGCGTCCAGGTAGGCCGCCAGCGGGACCTTGGAGTCCACCACGATGTTCTTGCCGCCCGCCAGGCGCACCACCATGTCCGGGCGCCGAGACCCGTCGCGCGTGGCGGCCTGCTCCTCGAAGTCGCAGTGCGAGCCCATCCCGGCCAGTTCCGCCACCCTGCGAAGCTGGAGTTCGCCCCACCGGCCGCGTGCCTCGGGCCGCCGCAGCGCAGTCACCAGCGACTGCGTCTGATCGCGCAGCCGCTCCGAGCCCTCGCGCACGTACTCGACCTGCTTGGCCAGCTCCGCGTGGGCCGCGGCGCGCCCCGCGTCGGCCTCCCTCAGTTGGCGCTCCACCCGGTCCAGGGTCCGCGTGAGCGGCTCGACCATGCGCTCCACCGCGCGGCGCCGCTCGTCCAGGTCGCCCCCGGCCTCCGCGCTGACCGCGCGCAGCCGCCCCTCCGCCAGTTCCATGAAGCGCTGGTTGGTCTGGTCCAGGGCCTGCGCGGACAGGGCGCGGAACCGGTCTGCCAGCCGCTCCTCCACGTAGGCCGCCCTCTCCTGGGCCGCGCGGGCGTCGGCCCGCGTCTCGGCCTCCCGGCCGCGGGCCAGGACCCAGCCCACGGCGGTGCCGACCGCCAGACCGATCAGGAGCATGAGTACGAGTGCGAGGCCGTTCATGGCCGTCTATGGTGTCAGGCCGCGCCGTCGCGCGGCTCCCCGCCACGCAGTACACCGGTGAGCAGAACCGCCAAGTCCGGCATGTCCGCCCGCCCCGGGGCCCGTCGGGTCCGGTGCTGGAACGCGGGCCCGGTCGGTGCGCGCCGCCGCTGGGGAGCGCGGGGCCGCGCACGAGGCCGCTTCCGGACACCTGCTTCCCTCGCGCAAAAGTTTTCGAGAACCTGAGGTCTCCGTCCGGGGCCGGACCACCTCTCACCGGTCCCCGCACCTGGCAGCCCCCCACTTCCCCAGGAGGCCCGCTCCCATGAGACTGGAGACCTACACCCGCGGCACCGGAGACCTCACCGTGCTCCTCGTCCACGGATCCATGGCCACCCACGAGACCTGGCACGCCGTCGAGGAGGCGCTGGTCGAGCGGGGCCGCCGCGTGGTCAGCGTCGACATGCGCGGCCACGGCGACAGCCCGCGCGGCTCCTACTCCGTGCCAGCGCTCGGCGACGACCTCGCGGACTCCCTGCCCGCCGGAGCGGACCTGGCCATCGGCCACTCCACGGGCGCGGTGGCGCTCTCCCTGGCGGTGGAGAGGCTGCGCCCGGCCCGCGCGGTGTACGTGGACCCGGCCTTCCGCCTGCCCCCGATGCACGCCGACGCGGGCGAGCGCGCGCGCCGCGTCTTCGTCACCGCCGACGCCGCACGCGTGCGCCAGAGCAACCCCAGGTGGACCGATGACGACGTCGAGAGGGAGGTCAGGGGCTTCGCCGCCTTCGACCCGGAGTTCTTCGACTTCGTGGCGCAGGAGATCGCCGGGCGCGACTTCCTCCCCGGTGAACCGGTCGTGCCCTCCCTCGTCCTGCGCGCGGGCGACAGCGTCACCGTCACGCCCCGGACCGAGGAGGAGCTGACCGGGCGCGGCTTCACCGTCCGGGTCGTGGAGGGCGCCGGGCACTGCGTCCACCGCGACGACCTGCCCGGGTTCCTCGCCGCGCTGGAGGGCTGGCTCTAGGGGCCCGGGTTCCCGCGGGAACCCGGACGGCAGGACTCCAGCGCCCCGCGCCAGCCGTCGACCGAGGGCCAGAACTCCTCCGGCACCGGCTCCGGCGTGAACAGCCACATCCGCTCCCACGCGGGGGAGGCCCGGCCCGAGATCTCCGGGCGCGGCTCGTAGGGAGGCGGCCCGCTCACCGGGTACCAGGTGTACTCCAGCGGGTCGAGCAGCGCCATGAGCCGCTCCTCCACACCCCGGTCGGGCCGTACCTTCACCAGCATCCAAGGCCGGTACCGGCGCAGCACCTCCAGCCCTCCGGCGACCACGTCCGGCTCCGTGCCGACCGTGTCGATCTTGATCACGGTCGGGAAGGCCGACGCGTCCTCGTTCCACCGCGCCAGGGTGGTCACCTCCACGGTGATGTGCGACAGGTCGGCGCGCGCCGAGCGCACGAGCGTGTTGCACATGTCGTTGTGCCGGGCACGCCGCAGGTGTGCGGTGCCGGTGTGGTTGCTCAGCGCCAGTTCCACCACGGTGAAGCCCAGGTCCGCCGACGAGGAGACCACCCGGGCCGCCGCGGCGATCTCCGGGGTGGGCTCGAACGCGAACACCGGCCGGCGCGTGCGCGCGGCGGCCAGCAGCGAGTACACCCCCACCCCGGAGCCCACGTCGACCACCGCTCCGGGGCGGGTGTGGTCGAGCATCGCCATGAAGCAGGCCAGGCTGTCGGGCTCGTGCCGGGCCAGCCCGAAGGCGGCCAGCCGCCGCGGAACGGTGAGGTCGCCGGGCAGCCGCAGGGTGAGGCCGTCCGGGCCGATGCGCCGCGTGTCCGAGTCCAGGCGGGGCAGGGAGAAGGCCACCTCGCGGGTCCACGGGGGCACTCGGTCCGGGTCCAGTCCGCCCAGCCGTCTGGGCAGCCGGACGCGGATCTTGCGGGTCGCGAAGCGCACGAGCGGGTAGCGGCGCACGAGCGCCCTCAGTTGGTCGGTGACCACGGTTGTCTCCCCCCAGGAAAGGTGCTGCGACGGCGGCGCCGGTGCACGGCGTCGGCCGTGTGCCCGGGCGCCTTCGTCCGACGCGGTCCGGAGCCGGTCCCTCCCACCGGCCGCCGCACCGCGAGCCCGCCGCGTGAGCGGCGGTGTGTCGGTCCAGGTCCGGGAGGCTGAGCCGTGCGTGCGACGGATGGCCCGCGCACCGGACGGCCGCCGCCCCGGTCCCCGGCAGCGTCCGTCGAACCTACTGTGAGTAGCGTCTCCCGTGCACCGCGTTTCGGCGATCGGCCCTGTTTTCCCGCTCCGGCACCGCGCGCGGCCCCGCGTCCCGCCTTCCGCCCCGCCGTCCGGAGCGGGGCCCGGCCCCGTCCACCGGCGCGGTCCGGCAGCGGGGAGGTCCGGGGCCGCGGGCGGGGGAGCCGGGGCCCGGACGCGGCGGGACCGCCCACCCGCGGGTCCGCATAGACTCTGACCTTGTGAGTCTGTCTATCGGGATCGTCGGCCTGCCCAACGTCGGCAAGTCCACCCTCTTCAACGCGCTGACCAAGAACGACGCCCTGGCCGCGAACTACCCGTTCGCGACCATCGAGCCCAACGTCGGGGTCGTGGGCGTTCCCGACTCCCGGCTCGGCGAGCTGGCCGAGATCTTCGATTCGGCGAAGGTCATCCCGGCGACGGTGGACTTCGTCGACATCGCGGGCATCGTGCGCGGCGCCTCCACCGGCGAGGGCCTGGGAAACAAGTTCCTGGCCAACATCCGCGAGAGCGACGCCATCTGCCAGGTGATCCGGGCCTTCGACGACCCCGACGTCACGCACGTCGACGGCGACGTCGAGCCCTCTCGCGACATCGAGACCATCAACACCGAGCTGATCCTGGCCGACCTCCAGACCCTGGAGAAGGCGCTTCCCCGCCTGGAGAAGGACGCCAAGCGCAACGCCAAGGACAAGGGCGCCCAGGAGCTGCTCCAGGCCGCCCGCGACGCTCAGGCGGTCCTCGACGGGGGCACCTCGCTGTCCGCGGCCCAGGGCGTGGACCTGGACCGGCTGCGCGAGCTGAGCCTGCTCACGGTCAAGCCGTTCATCTACGTGTTCAACCTCGACACCGACGAGCTGGCGGACGGAGCCCTGCGCACCAAGCTCCAGGAGCTCGTCGCTCCGGCCGAGGCGATCTTCCTGGATGCCAAGATCGAGGCGGAGCTGGCCGAGCTGGAGGAGGACGAGGCGCAGGAGCTGCTGGAGTCCATGGGCCAGACCGAGTCGGGTCTGGCACAGCTCGCCCGGGTCGGCTTCGCCACCCTGGGCCTGCAGACTTACCTGACCGCCGGGCCCAAGGAGGCCCGGGCCTGGACGATCCGCAAGGGCGCCACCGCCCCCGAGGCCGCCGGTGTCATCCACACCGACTTCCAGCGCGGTTTCATCAAGGCCGAGGTGGTCTCCTTCGAGGACCTGGTCGCCGCGGGCGACATGCAGACCGCCCGCGCGGCGGGCAAGGTCCGTATGGAGGGCAAGGAGTACGTGATGGCAGACGGAGACGTCGTGGAGTTCCGCTTCAACGTCTGACCGAGCCGTACGCCCGTGAACAGGGGCCGCGGACCCGCGCCGAACCTCAGGCGCCTGAGTCCGCGGCCCCTGTCGTGTGCCCCGGGTCCGGAATCCCTCCGGCCCCGTCCGCACACGAGTGGTGCGACACGCGGTGCCACTCATCGAAGGAGTCGGAATGTCGGTCACCGCGAGCGAAGCACGTAGACCCCTCTTCCCCTCGGCCACGAGGGTCGACGACGACCATGGCGCCGTCGAGACCGTGTCCAGACGCGGATCGCGAGGTCGTCGTCTCCCCCACGCCCCCACTACTGAGGGTCGACGGTTTCCGTCTCTTGGCGAGAGGCCGGTCGGCCGGCTCGGACGGGGGTCAGTCGGCGCAGCCCTCCTCGCGCAGGCGCGGTTCGACGCGCCGCTCCGGGCTGTGTCCGGCCTTGTCGGCGTAGAAGGCGCGGATGCGGCCCATGTCCTCCGCGACGTCGCCGGTCAGTTCGAAGGTCGGGCCGAGCCCGGTGGTCCTCGTGGTGCGGTCGACGAAACCGAGCGTCACCGGCATCCCCGTCTCGCGGGCGATGCGGTAGAAGCCGGACTTCCAATGCGTGTGCGCCCCGCGGGTGCCGTCGGGGGTGATGACCAGACCGAAGGTCTCGCCGGACCGCACGCGCCTGACGGCGTCGTCGACGACCCGGCCGGGATTCGCGCGATCGACGGGGATGCCACCGAGCGCGCGCATGATCGGGCCGCGCCAGCCCGTGAACAGGCTCTGCTTCCCCAGCCAGTGCAGCTCCAGGCCCAGGCGCCAGGAGATGGCGAGCATGAGCACGAAGTCCCAGTTGGAGGTGTGTGGGGCACCGATCAGCACGGTGGGGCGGTCGGGCTTGGGCTCGGTGGCCAGCTTCCACCGGCTGAGGGACCAGAACCCCCGGGCTGCGAGGTGTCGGAGCATGCCGCCAATCTAAGGCACGCCCCCGTGCGCACACGGTGGATCCGTGCTTGGGACCGGATCGGCCCGGAGCCGGGGGCTCTCCGCCGGGGCGGCGGCCGCTCCGCCGGGCGCGGGAGGAGATCCCGGTTACATCCCGTCAACGGTTTTCCGGTCCGCGGGGACACATCTTGCTGCCTTCGAGGGAACTAATCCCTTTCCGGTCCGACCATAATTGCGGCGAAGTGTGTGGCTGCGACAGGAGTTAGTGCAACTCTTGCCGTATTGTGCCCCTTTTGAGAAGTTAAGCCCATGTGTGCAATGTGCGGTTGGCGGGGAAACGCGGAGTCACCAAGGACGCTCCCAACCCGCACAATGCCTCACTATAGGGATGGGGTAGACAAGGGCATGGCGGAGACGCCGTCCGAAGCGGGCGGCACGGACCTGTGTGCAGGAGGCGGGGATGGCGAAGGCGTCGCGGCGCGGTGCCGCCGCGGGTGAGCCGGACGACGGCGGTGCGGGACTCGACTCCCCCCGCGCCCGACGGCCCCGGGCCGGAGCCGGAGGGCGCTGGTGGGTCGGCGTGGGCCGCGCCGTCCTGTGGGCCTTCATCATCGTCGTCGTCTTCAACGGCGTCTGGTTCCCGCTGCGCGGCGGGTTCGCCCTTCCCGAGACCTCCGAGGAGCCCGAGCAGAGCGATGCCACTTATCCGGAGACCGCCGCCGCGGCCTTCGGTATGCGGTTCGCCGAGGCCTACCTCGACACGGCCGACCCCGAGGCGCGCCTGTCCGACCTGGCGGCCTTCGTCCCCGACGGGGAGGCCGCCGCCCTGGACGTCCCCGCCGACAGCCTCACCGGCGGCAACCTCACGGTGGTCGCCGTGCACGTGGAGGACGACCACAACGGCGTCGTCGTCGTGCGGGCCGACGTCAACGATCGGCCCATGCGCCTGGACGTGCCGGTCTACGCCGACGGGGAGGCCCTGGTGGTCTCGGGCAACCCGGCGCTGCTGGCTGCGCCGACCCGGGCCAGCCTGCCCGAGGGGTCGGCCTTCGAGACCGACCCGGAGGCCGAGGAGCAGCTCGGGGAGGTGCTGTCCGGCTTCTTCGAGGCCTACGCGGGGGAGCCGGCGCACCTGGAACGCTATGTGGAACCGGGTGTCACCATCGCCCCGCTTCCTGAGAACAGCCTGGAATTTGGTGAACTGTCCGATATCACGGTGCCAACGCGGGCCTCGACCGGGAATGATGACGTACGACAGGTAGCGGCCACCGTCCGGTGGAACGTCCCGGCCTCCGACGGGGCCGACACCGGGCAGATCACGCAGAACTACCTGGTCACCGTCGTGGACTCGGGCAGCGAGTGGCACGTGCGTGACATCCAGGGCGCCCCGCGCTCGTTCGGCGGATGACGGGGCCTGTAGGCAAGGAGAAGAGAAGGACCATGCGCACACCAGAAACGACACCGGGGGGCGGCGCCTGACATGCTCCCCCTGCTGTCCTCCACACCGGACGTGCTCCACGCCGCCGGAGGTGCCGACCTGCTCTTCCTCGCGGCGCAGACCACCGAGAACGCCCCCGACACCGGTGGCCTCGCCGACTTCCTGAGGGGCTTCTTCGGACCCCTCTTCCTCGTCATCGTCTCCATCGTGGCGGTGTTCTTCCTGTTCACTAGGGAGATCACGAGGTTCGCGCAGTTCATCATCCTGGCCATCTTCATCGGGATCGTGTTCTACGTCCCCGGCATCATCGAGGTCATCGCCGTGGCGCTCGCCCGAGCGATGGGCGTATCGACCGAGTAGGCGAGGGAGGCCGGAAACGTGGACCTTCCCACGTACACCAACATCTGGCGTATCGAGAAGCGGCTCTACAAGCTCTACGATTTCCGGCTGCCCATGCCGCTCCCGGTGGGCACCTTCGGGGTCGCCCTGGGCGTGTTCGCGCTCTGGGTGGTCCTGCTCAGCCTCGTCAACGCGCCCTTCGTGTTCGGCAACGGCTGGCACCTGGTGCTGTGGGTGGTCCCGCCCGGTGTGATCACCGTGCTGGCCACCCGGCCGGTGATCGAGGGCAAGCGCCTCACCGAGCTGCTCCTCTCCCAGGCGCGCTTCCTGGCCGAAGCGCGGGTGTACAACCGCCTGGCCCCCGAGTACGAGCCCGCCGAGGTCCGAGTGACCGTGCGGGTGTGGCACCGCGACCCCGCGGCCGGTCCGCTCCCGTCGGCGGCGCGGCGCCGCGCCGAACCCGAGCCGGAGACGGCCGGGGCCGGGATCGCGGAGGCCGCCGACACCGCGGTGCGCCCCTCCCGCTCCGACGCACCGCCGCTGCTCGGCGTACGCGGTCCCGCCGACGGTGTTCCGGCCTCCGGGGCCGAGGAGGAGGCCCCCGCCCGGGGCGGCTCCGGGAAGCCGGACCGGGGACGGGAGAGGGTTCCCGCCGAGGCTCCGCGCGTCCGGTCCCGAGGCGACGAGGAGACCGGGAGGCGGGTTCCGGTCAGGGCGAAGGCCGCCCCCACCCGCATGGATACAGTGTCCGCCGGGGCCGAGAGCGCCCCGGCCGAGCCGAAGGCCGTACCCGTCCGGGCCGAGAACGCTCCGGCCCCGGAGCGCGAGGCTGCGGCGGAAAAGGCCCCGGCAGCTCCCGAACGCGCCCCCGTGGCCGTCGCCGCCCGCCCCGAACCCGAGGAGCGGCGCGCCCCGTCGCGGCCGCGCGAGGAGCAGACCGAGGCGTCCGCCGCCTCCGGAGGCGGCGGCGCGGAGCCCGACGGGCCCCGGCGCGGATTCGGCCGCCGCGTGCTCAACTACTTCGGCTTCGCCCTGGGGTCCGGAGCAGGGGAGCCCCGGGAGGAGGAGCCCCGCGGGCCCGAGACGGACGCCGGGGCGGACCCCGAAGACGGCTTCGTGCGGGAGAGGATCTACGAGACCGAGGGCGAGGAGCAGCGCGACAGCGACGCGTGGTTCGCCCGCCTGCGCGCCTCCTCCGGCGAGACCCCCGTCGGTCTGACCTCCAAGAGCGCCTACAGCGTCGGCGACACCGCGGCCATCGGCCGGGGAGAGCTGGCCGACGCGGTGCAGGAGCGGCGCGCCTCCGGCTCCGACGAGGAGGAGACCGCCGCCGCCCGGCGCCTGCGCGGCCGTACGCAGGGCCTCAGGGTCGCCAAGGACCTGGAGGAGCAGCGCCGCACCGAGCGCGTGCGCGAGCGCGGCCCGAGGGAGCTGCCGACCTCCCGCGCCCGGGGCCGGGCACTCCCCGGCACCGGCGAGGAGGCGGAGCGCCCCCGCCGCGCGGGGCGCCCCCACGCCGCCCCGTGGGAACTGGAGAAGAAGGCCGAACCCGCGGCCGACTACGGTGACCTTTCGGACTACGCCGCCCGTTACGCGGCGGCCACCGGCCGCCCTCCGGCCGAGGCCGGTTCCCTGCCCTGGCTGCCGCCCTCCTCCGCGGCGCCGCGGGAGGAGCCCGGCGCGACCGCGGACGTGGACGCGCCGGCCCGCACCGACCGGCGGGAGGGTGCGGTCGGCGCCGAGGACGCCGCGAGCGGGGACGGTGCGCCCGAGACCACGGACACGGAAGCGGCGGCGGACACCGCTCCTCCGGCGGCGTGTGCGGCACGGCACACGGCGGAGGACCTGCCCGGAGCCCCGGTAGAGGCCGCTCCCGGCACGGGTACGCGGGACACCGGGACCGCCGGGCACGCGGTCCCCTCCGAACCCGAAGGCCCCTCGGCGGCCTCCCGCCGGGGCGCCACCGGGTCGGAGGACGCCGGGCGCCTGCCCGTCACGGCAGACGAGGAGACCGTCGCGCTGCGCAGCCTCGCCGGACACGGGGACGACGCTGAGCCCGAGGACGTCGTCGGGCACCGGTCCACCACGGGGCCCGAGGACGCCACGGAGCGCGCGAACACCGCCGGGCCCGGGGACGTCACCGGGCCCGGGAGCCCCGCCGGGGCCGGGGAGTCCGTCGGGCACCGGTCCGCCACAGGGCGCGGCGACACCGTTCCTCCCGAGGGAACCCCCGGCGCGCGGGTCGCCCCGGACAGCGGTGTGCCCGAGGCCCCCGCGGCCGAGCGCTCCCCCCACAAACCCGCCCTGGAACTCGACCACGGCACCGGCGAGCAGGACGCCATACCCGGGAAGCCGAGCGAGGAGTCCCGGGACCGCGGTCCCGAGTGGAACGAGCACATGTCCGTGCTCGACGACCACCTCATCACCGCCGACACCCCGGCGCCGCCGCGCCCGAAGTTCGCCGACGCCCTTCCCGCCCAGGACCGCGACGCCAAGGACCCCTCACGGTGGTTCGAGGACGGCAGGAAGCGCCACCCCGACCAGCCCAAGGTCGGCGACCGGGGCAACCCCCTCATCCCCGCCGACGAGTTGCGCGAGGAGAACGCCGCCCCGGAGGCCGCCGACGACGCCGCCGGGACCGCCGCCGCCGACGAGGCGGTACGGGACGCCGAACCGGCCGGGCGCACCCCCGCCGACGAGCCCAAGCCGCCCACCCAGCTCGACCACGGAACCGGCGAACTCGTCAGCTTCGTCGAGGTCCGGGACGACCACGGGCGCGGGGACGGCAACGTCCGCGTCGACCCGGGCGCCGACCAGGTCCGCCGACGCACCGCCTCCGACCTGGAGAGGGCCGAGACCGAGGCCCTGGCCCGCCGCCGACGGAACGCGCGCGGGGAGGTCCGCGGCCCCGGTGAGGCACGGGAGCAGGACGGCGCACCGACCCGTGCGGCCTCCGGTTCCGCCGTAGCCGACCGGGATGACGCGTCCTTCCGCGCCCGCTGGAGCATGCGCGCCACCGGCGCCGCCGTCGGGGACGCGGACACCGACGCGAAGCCCGACTCGGCCGCCGACCCCCGGAGCGCCGGGACCGCCCGCACCGGTTCCGAGGCGCCGGAGCAGCGCACCGGCGCCGCCCGCGACCCGAGGGCCAACCCCAGCATGGCCGACGCCCTCACACAGGAGCGGACCTCCTCCGAGGAGGGACGGACCTTCCCGCCGACCGGTCCGGGAGCCGAGGACACCGGGCGGACCGAGGACGAGGCCGTCCCGGGCCCCCCCGCCCCGTCCGCCGGTCAGGAGCACCCCGCCGAGGAGCCGCAGGAGTCGGAGGACCCGTACGACGGCGTCTTCCACCGGGTGGCGCAGAACGCGCGCAGGCTCGGCCAGCTCTTCGGCCAGCCCGCGCCCGGAGAGGAGCCCGACCCGTCCGTGCGCGAGCCCGGGACCGCCCTGGAACTCGACCACGGCACCGGCGAGCAGGAGCGCCTGGGCGACACCCCCGCAGGCGTCCCCGCCCACCGGACCGAGGAGCCCGAGCCCCGGCGGCGCTCCGAGGAGCCCGCCGCCAGCGACTCCGGAGGCACCCGGGGCTGGCGGCGCCTGGCCAAGGTCGTCACCGGCGGTACGGCCCCCGTGCGCTCCGACCTGCCGCCCAGCGACATCGAGCGCCTGCGAACCCCGCTGGACGGCCCGCGCAGTCTCGTCGTGCTGGGCTGCACCGGCGGCGCCGGGCAGACCGTCACCGCGCTGATGATCGGCCACACCCTGGCCGCGCACCGCGACGACCTCGTCGTCGCCGTCGACGTCAACCCCGGCCCCAACGGCCTCTCCCGCCGCGTCGGCGCGCAGACCCCCGAGACCCTCACCGGGCTGCTCGCCAACGCCGAGGCGATCCAGGACTACTCCCGGATGAGCGGCTACACCAGCCGGACCGCGACCGGCCTGGAGGTCGTGCAGACCCTGGACGACCCCTACGTGCAGACCCTGGACGACCGCGACTACGGCCAACTGGCCTCGCTGCTCGGCGGGTTCTACGGCGTCACCCTGCTGGACCCGGCGGCCACGGGCGTGGCGCGGGCCCTGCCGGTCGCCGACGGGCTGGTGCTGGTCGCCCCGGCCAACGCCGACGCCGAGCGCGCGGTCTCCATGACCTTCGACTGGCTGGACGGCAACGGCTACGGCGCCCTGCGCGCCAGGTCCGTGCTCGTGGTCAACGGGGTCAGCAAGCGCAGCCTCCAGGACGTGGACGCTGCCGAGCGGGTGGCCCGCGGCCGGTGCCGCGCCATCGTCCGTATCCCCTGGGACGACCACCTCGGCTCGTCCTACACCAGGATCGACGTGGGCGCACTGCGCCCCGCCACCAAGCGCGCCCACGGCGCACTGGGCGGTGTTCTGGTCAACTCCCTCACCCAGCAGTAGCGCCGAAGGCGCGCCGCCCGGCTCCGGGGCCTCCCGGTACGGGAGAACCCCCGTGCGTGTCGGGCTCGGGGCCCGCCCCGCACGGGGGCTCTGGATCACGCCTTCCGGGCGGGCGCGCGTTCCGCTCGCGGCGGTCAGCGGCCCACTGGGGCGAACTCGCGCGCGGAGAGGAACTCCGGGCGCGGGGCGGAGGCGCTGAAAGGTCTTTCGCAGGCGTTCTCGACGCTGTTGAAGACGATGAAGACGTTGGACCGGGGGTAGGGCGTGATGTTGCCGCCCGAGCCGTGCATGCAGTTGGAGTCGAACACGGTCACCCCGCCGGCCGGGCCGGTCAGCACGTCGATGCCGTGCTGGTCGGCGAGGTAGGACAGGGAGCTCTTGTCCGGGGTGCCCACGTGCTGGCTCTTGAGCGAGGCGCGGTAGTGGTCGTCCGGGGTCTCGCCCACACAGGAGACGAACGTCCTGTGCGATCCCGGCATGATCATCAGTGCGCCGTTGTGCGCGTAGTTGTCGGTCAGGGCGACCGAGAAGCTGACCGCCCGCATCCTCGGCATGCCGTCCTCGGCGTGCCAGGTCTCGAAGTCGGAGTGCCAGTAGAACGAGCCGCCGCCGAAGCCCGGTTTGTAGTTGACGCGGCTCTGGTGCACGTACACGTCCGAGCCCAGGATCTGGCGGGCGCGGTCGACCAGGCGCGGGTCGTTCACCAGGTCGGCGAAGACCTTGCTGACCTTGTGCACCTCGAACACCGAGCGCACCTCGTCGGAGGAGGGCTCGACGACCAAGCGTTCGTCGCCGCGCAGTCCTGGGTCGGAGCTCAGCCGCTCCAGTTCGGCGCTGTAGGCCCCGACCTCGTCGGGGGTGATGAGGGAGTCGATCTGGGTGTAGCCGCGCTCACCGTAGGCGCACAGCTCGTCATGGGAGAAGGGGCCCTCGTCGGTCCCCCAGACGGCGGGGTCCCTGCGGTAGAGCAGGGCGGGTTCGGTGCTCTTGCGTGTGGGGTATTCGTCCGCGGTGCTGGTCGGAAGGTCCATCTGCAGAGTCATGGTCGATCCCCTGGCGGGGCTCATCCTCTCCGATGTCGACGGTTTCTCCTACGACATGCGAACTTAACAAAGGGCAGGCAAGCCTACTTACGGCTTCTTTATGTGCGGTGTTTAGTGTCCTTTTTGTCGGGTAGGACAGTTATACTCTATGGGGGAAATCGTGAGGGCCGCCGGTTTCCCTTTCTGCTCTTATCCTTGCCGCGGGGGCGGGTCCGGTCGTTCACCTGCATGGCATCACTCTGAGTGAAATTTTATGAACTGAGAGTGAGTCTTCCCAGGTCGTCCGGCTTTGCCCTTCGCCTCCGGGATTGCTTGTGAAAGAACACACTTTTGTTGTGTGCTAGATCACACAAATAAGGTTCAGGGGCTGGTGCAGAACCCCGGGAGAAGTGCCGGGACGTCATCCCCGATTCCGGCGGAATTTCCCCTGGGGGTACTGGTGGGAGAGGAGCGTTTGCCGCACAGTGGTGGGGTCCGTGCTTTCCTCCCACCCGCTCACAGAGGAGAAAACGTGCCCTCCCCCCGTCCCCGTGCGCTTCCCCGCGCGCTCGCGGCCCTCAGCGCCGCGGTCCTCGCCGTCGTCACGGGCTGGTCGGCCCCGGCCGCCGCCGACCACGTCCTGCCCCCGGGCATCCCCAGCACCTCCACCGCCCAGAGCCAGCTCGACTCCCTCACCGTCCGGACCAAGGGCCCCCAGACCGGCTACGACCGCGGCCTCTTCCCGCACTGGAGCGTCGTCGACAGCCCCTGCACCGCCCGCCAGTACGTGCTCGTCCGCGACGGCCACGACGTGGTGACCGACTCCGACTGCCAGCCGACATCCGGCCGCTGGTACAGCACCTTCGACGACGTGTGGTGGGACGGCGACGTCTCCCAGATCAGCGTCGACCACATGGTCCCGCTCAGCGAGGCATGGAAGACCGGCGCGGCCGACTGGACCACCGAGCGGCGCCGCGACTTCGCCAACGACGTCGACTCCCCCCAGCTCTGGGCGGTCACCGTCAGCAGCAACAGCGCCAAGGGCGACAAGGACCCCTCCCAGTGGATGCCGGACAACACCGCGATCCACTGCGACTACGTCAAGGCGTGGATCAACGTGAAGCACCGCTACGACCTCACCGTCACCTCCGCGGAGAGGTCCGCCGTCCAGGACACCATCGACACCGCCTGCTAGGGCTCTCGGGTCAGCGGGCGGTCGTCCGGGCCGACCCGCGAGACGGTTCGCGCGGGTCGGCCCGGTCGGCCTTCCGAGCGGAACCGGCGTTGCGAGGGGCAGCCCGGTGGTCGCGAGCCCGAAACGATCCGGGGAACACGACCCAGCCGCCACCTGGTGGGACGCGTGCCGACGGGCACGTCTCCGCCACCGCCGCAGGTCGGGCCCGTCTCCCCCCGGGGGGCGGGCCCGACGCCGCCCTCCGGGGTTCTGGCGCGCCGTAACCCCGTCCGCTTCTCCCGTTCCGGGGCGATACTCCACTATGAAGGGGGCGAGGGCGGCGGGTCCGGGTAGGAACGACGGAACCCCGCCACGCGACGCGACCAGAAGGGCGAAGAGATGACCGGCACCAGGGGGACCCGTGGCGCGACCCGCCTCGCGGTCCGCTACTTCGACGACCGCGTGCTGTTCAGCGACAGCGAGGCCTGGGCCTACTTCCGCCTGCCCACGGTCTCCTACGAGTTCACCACGCCCGAGGAGCGCCAGGCACTGGCCACCAACGTCACCATCGCCCTCGCCGCCATCCGCATGAACGACGCCGAGGTCCACCTGCGCGTCGCCCACCGCACCTATCCGGCCGCGGAGTGGGCCACCCGGCTCGACGCCACCTCAGACTCCGGCCCCGGCTGGTACGACTACCTCGACGAGACGTACCGGCACGTGTGGGCCAAGGACTTCTGGACCAAGGAGGTCTACCTCGGCGTCCGCCTCGGCCAGCGCAACGTCGGCGCCGGGCTCGGCCTGTTCTCCCAGCTCTTCGGCGCCTACCAGCGCACCGAACAGGTCCTGGGCATCAACGACGACGCCGTGGACGACCGCGAGATCGCCCGCTGGACCGACCAGGCCGAGCGGCTCGGCCGCGCCCTGGCCGCCAGCTCGCTGCACGCCCGCCACGCCACCTCCGACGAGATCGCCTGGCTCATCCGGCACGCCGTCAGCGGCACCGCCGAGGAGATCCGCCCCTCGGCGGCCGGACGGCGCACCTGGGGCCGCGGCGAGATCGAGGCGCTGGTCGACGGCGTCGTGCACAACGGCCGCTCCTCGCTGCGCCTCGAACAGCCCGCGGGGTCCACCCACGTCGCGTTCCTGTCCTTCGCCCGCTTCCCGGACCTGATGCCCTTCCCCGACGGCGAGCCCTGGATGCACCACGCCGACGCGCTCCCCTTCCCGGTGGAGATGTCCCTGCGGATGAAGCTCATCCCGCCCGCCAAGGCATCCAAGGACGTCGGCCGCAAGCTCGCCCACGCCCGCGACATGGACGCCCACATCCGCGAGGCCGGGGTGGAGGCGCCCATCGCGCTCGCCGAGCAGATCGACGCCGCCCGCATGCTGGAGCACGGCATCACCAAGGAGCGCCTGCCCTTCGTCTACGGCTGGCACCGCCTCATGGTGTCCGCGCCCACCGAGCGCCTCCTCGGCCAGCACGTCGAGGCGGTCATCGAGCACTACCGCGACATCGGCATCGACGTCATCAACTCCACCGGCGACCAGTTCTCGCTGTTCAACGAGTCCCTGCCCGGCGACCGCATCCGCCTCAACGCCTACGCCCAGCGCCAGCCGCTGCGCACCATCGCGGGCGGGATGCCCACCGCCACAGTGGACGTCGGCGACCGCGTCGACCACTCCGGCGGCGGCTGGGTGGGCCCCTACGTCGGCGAGACCATCGGCCGCGCCCGCTCGATCGTCCACTTCGACCCCATGGTCGCCGCGGCCCGCAACCGCCCCACCGCCATCGCCATCACCGGCGAGCCCGGCGGCGGCAAGACCACCCTCGCCCTCCTGCTCATCTACCAGCTCGCCCTGCGCGGGGTCACCGTCGCCGCAATCGACCCCAAGGGCGACGCCGAGTCCCTCGTCGAACTCCTGCAAAGACGCGGCCGCAAGGCCCGCATGATGTCCCTGGGGTCGGCCCAGCCGGGCCTGCTCGACCCCTTCGCCTTCGGCGACGACCTGTCCGCCAAGAAGACCATGGCCACCGAGACCCTGCGCCTGCTCCTGCCCCGCATGAGCGAGGAACGCGAGTCCGCCATGATCCAGGCCGTGGCCGCTGTCGCCAACCAGCCCCAGCCCTCCCTGGCCAAGGTCGTGGACCACCTGGTCTCCTCGCCCGGCGCGGCCTCGCGCAACCTGGGGGCCGTCCTGCAGTCCATGTCGGAGATGCGGTTGGCCAGCCTGTGCTTCGACCCCCAGGGCGAGGCGCGGATCGACACCGAGGGCTGGACCACCGTTTTCACCCTGGGCGGGCTCACCCTGCCCGACTCCGGCGTGGGCCGCGACGACTACTCCTACGAGCAGCGCCTGTCCGTCGCCCTGCTCTACCTGGTCTCCCAGTTCGCGCGCCGCCTGATGAACGGCCTGGACCGGCGCCTGCCCAAGGCGATCTTCCTGGACGAGGCATGGGCCGTCACCTCCACGCCCGAGGGCGCCAAGCTCGTCCCCGAGGTCTCGCGCATGGGCCGCTCCCGCAACACCGCGCTCATCCTCGTCTCGCAGAACGCGGGCGACCTCCTCAACGAGCAGGTCACCAACTGCCTGTCCTCGGTGTTCGCCTTCCGCTCCAGCGAGCGCTTCGAGGTGGAGAGCGTCATGTCCCTGCTGGGCGTGGAGACCAACGAGGACCACCTCGCCGTGCTGCGCAACCTCGGCAACGGCGAGTGCCTGTTCCGGGACCTTGACGGCAGGGTCGGACGGATCGGCGTGGACCTGGTCTCGGAGAACCTGCTGCGCTGGCTGGACACCAACCCCACCCGCCAGCGCCCTGGCGAGGAGGAGGGAGACCTGGTGCCGGCGGGCGGACGCGACGAGCAGCTCTAGGCGGTCATCCCAAACTGTTGCGGGTGTGAAGCAGGAGCCCTCTCCTCCCGGTGATCCCCGCTGCTGGAGGCGCTGTGGGACGCGGACAGCGCCTCTGGACGCGAGGTCACGGGGGAGGAGGCCGGCGGCCGGGCCTCTCCGGTCACGGCAGTGCGCGGCGCCCGGTTCGGGGCGCTCCCGGGTGGGAATCTCCTACCCTGTCGGGTTCCGTCCCGGGTGCCCGACCTCACCAGCCCCGGCATTCCGACCCCCCACCGCTCACGAGGGACCGCCCATGCGTGAGGACGCCATCCGGCCGCGACCCGTCATCGACCCCGCCCCGCCCGCTCTCCGGCGCCGGGAGGCCCTTCCGGGGGTGCAGCCCCCGGGACCCCCGCCCAGAGGCGGCGGGCCCGCCGAGGCCCGCCCGCCGCGGCTGTCCGACAGCGGTGTCCACCTGCTCGGCGTCGGGTTCACCACGACCCTGGCGCTGGTCACCGCGGGCTGGTACCTGGGCATGGTGATCGCCAGCGTCAGCCTCGTCGCCTACGTCGCCGCCCTGGCCTTCCGCCGCGACGCCCACCCCGCCGTGCGGGCCGCGGGCGCCGCCGCGGGAGCGGGCACACTGGTCGCCGCACCGGCCTGGCTGATGGACGTGGTGCCGCAGGACCCCTCCCCGGGCATCCCCTGGGTGGTCTTCGGGGTGCTCGTCGCCGTAGTCACCGCCGACACCCTCACCTCGCGGGTGCGCCGGACCGACCGGGAGCGGCACCCGGAGCGGGTGGTGCTGCCCGACGACGTCAGCGAGGGCGACCACGCCCTGCTGGTGGAGGTGCAGCGCACGATCGACCTGGTGCGCGGGGCCCGGGTCGAACTCGGCGGGGACTCCCTGGACACCGACCGGGCGCTGACCGTCCTGCGCGAACAGGAGTGGCGCATCGCC
Organism: Nocardiopsis sp. RV163; assembly: GCF_001029525.1. NCBI lineage: Bacteria > Bacillati > Actinomycetota > Actinomycetes > Streptosporangiales > Nocardiopsidaceae > Nocardiopsis > Nocardiopsis sp. RV163. The sequence goes on from NZ_LEKI01000008.1 coordinate 50,084, forward strand.
TCGCTCCTGGCCCGGCAGCGCGAACTGCGCCGCTCCCACCAGCGCCGCTGGCAGCGGGCGGTCTCACCCCGCGTCAGGGAGGCGCTCAAACCCCAGCGAGAGCACCTGCACGCCGTCGAGGAGGCGGTGCGCGCCCGGGTCGCCCAGATCACCGAGTACGGACGCCTGGTCGAGCAGGCCGTCGCCGCCCACCGGGAGTGGGAGCAGTGCCAGGAGGCGGTGGACTCGACCGCTGAGTACACAGAGCACCTGGCCGCGGCGGGCTTCCTGGGCACACGGGCCGCGGACGTCGCCGAGCTCGCAGCAACCGCCGCCCTCGCCCGGCAGGTCCGCGACGAGCGCGTCGGCCGCCTGGCCGGACACGACCTGGTCGCCCACGGGTGAGCCCCCGAGGGCACCGCGTCCGGGGACGCGCGGCCGTGGGCGGCGGCCGCCGGGCAGAGGTTGTGACCTGCGTCGCGGTAGTTGTCCGGATGCGGACAGTGGTGACTTCGGCAATCGTCCCCAAACACCTCCCGCTTCTGACACATTGGGCGAATGAGTGAAGTCAGGGAGAGCGTCCACCCCCTCACCTCCGCCAAGGAGACGGTGGCGGTCGGGGTCGCCTCGGGCCGGGACGGGTTCGTCGAACTCCTCCGGGACGCCCGCCGGAGCCTGCTCGACACGCTGGAGGACGGCGACCCCGGCGGGCGGGAGGTCCGCCAGGCCTCCGCCCAGCTCCACGACCACGTGGACCGGGCCCTGGCCGAGCACGTCCAGCGCCAGCGCCGCTGGCCCGCCCGCACCGACGGAGAGCGCCTCACACGCGCCTTCCGCTCCCTGGACGAGTCCGGCGTCATCGCCCGCGAGGAGTTCACCTGCTGCGAGCGCTGCGCCAGGACCGCCCTGGAGGGTGAACTCGCCGCCCGCAACTCCCGGCCCGCCGACACCCCCGCACGCGGGTACGCGTTCTACCACGACCAGGACGCCGCGCACGCGGTCGCGGGGTCCTCGCTCACCATCGGCTTCGGGGCCAGCCACCCGATCCGCCGCGCGGCCGTCGGCGAGGAGGTCGCCGAGGCCCTGCGCGCCCACGGGCTCACTGTCGAGTGGGACGGCGACCCCGACCGCAAGCTCCACGTCGGCATGGACTGGAACCGCCGCCGCTTCGGCCGCGGGGCCGCCTTTCCCGGACCCGCCGTGGACGGCGAGCCCATGGTCCACGTGTCCTTCAACAACCCGGGGCCCTACGAGGTCCCCGAGTGGGTCTCCCACTACCAGGGCCGTGTGAGCGTCCGCGAACTGTCCCGGATGGTCCTGCCCTGGCTGCCGCGCTTCTTCGTCGCCACGCTGAGCAGCGACCGGGGCCACACCATCGCCCTCGAACGCGACTTCGACCTCCTGCGTGTCCGGCACGGGCCGGCCTTGTCCCGCGAACGCGTGGAGGAGCCCCTCAGCCGCTGGGTGGTGGGGGCCGTCTGGCCGCGCGAGGAGGCCCGCTCCGCCCACACCGGGCTGCTGGAGGTCCACTACGCGGACGCCGCCGAGGAGGGCCTCGGCTTCATGGACTACGCCGAACCCCTGGAGACGGCCGCCGCGCGCCTGGTCGTCCACCGCCTCACCCCGATCAAGGGCACGTTCGCTGTCTTCAGCGCTCCCGGCGGCGCCGTCGTGCAGATGGTTTGGGAGAGCGGCCCCCGGCTGTGGATGGAGACCCCCTCGCCCTCCGAGGCGGTGTCTCGGGGCCGCCACGTCACCCTCTCCGAGGCGGAGGAGACGGTGCGCGTCCTAGCGGAGGAGGGGCGCGTCGCCCTGGGGGACCTGGGAGAGCTGAAGGTCACCCACTGGTGAGCGGTCCGGAAGCGGCGCAGGGGCCGGTCGGCCCCACGCCCGCGACCGGTCCCCGCGGTGGTCCTCGGCGCTGACCGGTGTCCCGCGGCGCGCTCTCAGGAGCCGCCGCTGGCGGCTGCGCGCGTTCGCGCGAACCCCAGCGCGGCCAGACCGAAGACGAGTCCGCCGACCAGGAACCAGGGGTTCCACAGCAGCAGCGTCCACATCCGCTGTTCCGGGCTGACGGTGATCTCCCTGCCCGCGGTGTCGGCCAGCAGCATCACCTCGACGGTGACGGCGCGCAGCAGCAGCACGGCGCAGACGCACCAACCCAGGGTCCTGACCACCCCTCCCGTCGGGCCGGTGGGTCGCGGTCTCGAGAGGAGCCAGCCCAGTGCGCCGCCGACGAGGCACAGCAGCCCCACACCCCACGGGCCCACCGCCACGAACCACCTTGGGCGTTCCGCGGACACGGGGCCCGCCGAGACGCCCAGACCCCAGTCGCCGCCCAGCGCCCAGTAGAGGTGGAGCACGGCGAAGGCGACCGCCCAGGCGCACGCGACGCGCCCCCACAGCCCCGACACCGCCCCGTCCCCCCGGTCCCGCGGTTTCTCGTGCATAGCGAGCAGCATGCCACCGCCTCCGCGCCCCGGCGCCCACGGCGCCGTGGGAAACGGCGCGCCCGGCCCCCGGGGCCTGCGCGAAGGCTCCAGGGGCGATGTCAGCGGAAGCCCGCCCCGAACCCGAAGTGGGCCCGCGCCCGCGCCGGAATCAGCAGCAGGCCCGCGACCGCCAGGTTCACCAGCAGCACCAGAACGTAGACCGGCAGCTGTTCGGGGGCGTAGACCACCACCGTGAACATGTTGAGCACCAGGACCACCGCCGCCACCATCTGCAGGAGCACGACGCCCCCGTAGACCAGCCGCGACCGGGTCATCAGGGCGGGCGCCGCGACCGTCGACAGCAGACCCCAGACGTAGAGCTGGGCCACGGAGGCCCCGTTCACCTCGGCCCCGCTGGTGGACTCCACGGTGAACAGCATCGCGAGGACCAGCAGGTAGAGCCCGTTGAGGACCAGCATCACGGCCGCGGTGACCACGGTCGCGGGCATGCCCCTCCGGGGGCGCTCCCACGGCATCCGGGCACCGGTGGCCGGGCCGCCGTGCCCGGGGAACATCCCCGGGTGCCCCGGGCCGCCGACCGGCTGGCCGGGCAGCGGGCCCCGCCCCGTCGGAGTGCCCGCGGAGGGGAAGGGGAGGGAGAACTGGTCGGTCGCCCCGGGGGGCGGGGCGAACTGCGGCCCGGGCTGGTGGCCGGTCGCGTGCGGCGCCTGCGGGTAGGCCCCCGGACCCGTGCCGGGGCCGTGCGCGGCCGTGCCGCCGACGAGGTTCGGACCGGTGCGCCCGCCCGGGAAACCGGGGCCGTTGGGACCGGAGGGGGACGCGGGGTTGTGGTGCCCGCCCGCGAACCCGGGCCCGTTGGTGCCGCCCGGGCTGTGGGGTCCGCTCGGGAACGCCGGGGCGCCCGGTCCGCCCTGAGGTCCGCCGGGTCCGTTGGGGCCGCCCGCGAACCCGGGCCCGTTGGGTCCGCCCGGGGCCGCGTGCCACGGCGGGTGGGGGCCGGAGCCGGGAGCGCCCCGGCCAGGGCTTCCCTGACCGGCGGCGGGGGACGGCGGTCGATAACCCCCCGAAGGACCGGTGGGCACGGCGCCGCCGGACCCGCTCCGGGCCTCGCTCCCCGGAGCCTTCCACGACCCGCTGTCCGCGCCCTGGGGGCCGGTGGGGGGAACGGGTCGGCCCCCGCCGTCGGGGGAGTCCTGCGCCCGGGCGCCGACGCCGCCGTCCTCCTGCGCCTGTCTCTCCCGCTCCAGGAGGGCCAGCGCCTCGGCGGGGCTGGGCCGCGCCGACGCGTCCCTGGCCAACAGCGCCGCTATCAGCGCCCGCAGCGGCGCGCTCGCGGGGCTGTGCTCCACGTCGTCCAACGACAGCCGCGGGGGCATCGGTGCGGTCAGCACCGCGCTGATGATCCCTGTGACGCTCTCCCGTTTGAAGGGCGAGCGGCCCTCCAGGAGCGCGTACAGGGTGACGCCCAGGCTCCACAGGTCTGACGCGGGCAGCGCGCGCTTGCCCTCGAACCGCTCCGGCGCCATGTACTCGGGCGAACCGATGTACACGCCGGTCTGGGTGAGGGCGGCGCCGCCGTCGACGTTCGCGATCCCGAAGTCGGTCAGCACGGTCCGGTCGTCGTCGGTGAGCATGATGTTGGCGGGCTTGACGTCGCGGTGGGTGACCCCGCCCGCGTGCACCGCCTTCAGGCCCCCGAGCAGTGACCTGGCGGCCTCCTCGACCCGCTCCACCGGCATCGGACCGTGGTGGTCCAGTCGGTACTGGAGGGACTTGCCGCTGAGCAGCTCCATCACGATCCACGGGCTGTCCTCGTGTTCGAGGACGTCGTGGACCGTCACCACCGCCGTGTCGCTGATCCGCGCGGTGGCCTGGGCCTCGCGCAGGGTGCGGGCGTGCGCCTCGGCGCGGGCCTCGCGGTCCATGCCCTGGGGGAGGAGGACCTCCTTGATGGCCACGTCGCGCTGGAGTGAGGGATCCCAGGCGCGCCACACGGTGCCCATCCCGCCGGCGCCGAGCCTCTCCCGCAGCTCGTAGCGGCCGACGGAGGAGTTGCCGGAGCCGGACATAGGCGCGCATCCCTTCGGGGGGCGGGAGAGGGGTGACGATGCGCAGGACAATCTATCCGAGAAAAGCCCTACAGCAGCACTTTGTGACACTCGTCCATGTTTCCTGAACCATTCTCCCCCGATTGCCGGCAGTTCCCCACGCCTTGGTGTGGGGGTGGCCGGTAGCGGTCACCTGCGCGGCGGGCGTGCCGCGCAGGGGAGGCGGCGGGCCCCCGTCCGACGCCCGCTGCCCGGGGGCCTCGCGGAACCGGGCCCTCCCCCCCAGCCGGGCGGGTCCAACGCGGTGGCCGACAGGGGGACGAGGGACTGTGCAGGCCGGGAGGGACTGTTGAGGCGGAAGGGAACAGGGCGATGCCGTTGTGGACCTAGGTCAGGTTTCGGTCCTGCGGCAATGCGGGCTCGGGGTTCCACCGAAGGCGGTTCTGGCATCGGGTATCAGTCCGTTTGATGGTCTGATGTCCGCTTTTTGTGATGAAACTAGATGTGACGCCCCTCATAGTGTGGAGGCGGCTAGGAAATTGTGGCCTTGTGGTTTCCGGGTGTTTCGGAAGACCGTTCGCGCCCACTACCTGCGTAAACGTTGACAGAGGTGGTCTTTGTCCTCCAAGGTCTGGCCGCATCGGGGGAGAGAAGGGGAAAACCCGACGCGTTGCGACCGTTCCCCGACCCGGTGATGACGCACCATAGAGGATGGGGTAGAGACATGCGGGGGCCTTGCGTTCGCGCACGACCGCGTGCGGTGTGCACGTGTGCACGGGCGCGTCGACGGGGCCCCGGTGTCTGCGAACATCGCCTTCGGCCGAACCACGACGCAGGAGCCAGCAGATGACGCATCAGCACGTCCGACGGCGGGGATGGCGACGCCTCCTGATGACGTTCCTCATGCTGACCGGTCTCGTCGTACTGCCCCTCAGCGGGGCGCAGGCGAACCCGTTGTGCCCGGGCGAGCCCGCGCCGCTGCCGGAGTCGGCGGGAAGCGGTTCCGACGGCCTGCTCGTGCCCCCAAGGTCTCAGTCAGCTGTTGAAGGCGCTCCTGACGGACTCCCTCCCGATGCCAGCATGTACGGCCAGTACGGCACGGCCGGACAGCAGTGGCACATGATCACGGAGTCCTGCGTCGACGGGATCAGCAACGGCGCGCAGGCGACCCTGGCCAACACGGCCTGGGACCTGTCCAAGACCATCAACCAGTCGACGATCACGGTGTACCAGGCCGCGACCTCCGACGGTCTCCTCGCCAGTTTCAACGAACTCGTCGAGAACGTGGTCGTCACGCTGCGGGAGGGGATCTGGCGCCCGCTGATCCCCACCGTCGTCATCCTCGGCGCCCTGTGGTTGGGCTGGTACGGGCTCATCCGGAAGAGGATGACGCTCACGATCGAGTCGAGTATCTGGATGATCGGGGCGACGGCCCTGGGGTTGTGGATCCTCGTCAACCCGGCCCAGATCATGGGTATGGCCAGCGGCCTGGTGAACTCCGGCAGCCAGCTGGTGACCAGTACGGTCGGGCAGATCCCCTATGGGGGAGGGTCGGGGACCTGCCCACCTGGTGCAGAACCTCCGGAGCGTGCGGACTGGGAATCGGAAGCTGACTTCCAGGTCAGACGTAACGCGGACATGCTTTGGTCGAGTTTGGTATGTCAGCCTTGGGTTTCAGGGCAATTCGGAAACGGTGACGTCGCAGAGGATGCGTCGATCGATCATGCGATGAACCTGATCGCTGCTCAAGGGATCAGTCGGATCGAGCAGCAGCAGATTCGCGATGGGGAAGTTGAAGCAAACGCCCTGCTGGAGGAGAAGCAGGATTCTTATGAAGCCATCGCAGCTGACATTCAGTCCACCTATCCCAGCGTCTACCCCCTCTTCTCGGGTGATGACCAGGGAAGTCGCCTGGGAGTGGCCACACTCGCACTTTTCGCCTCGGTCTTCGCAGGGGGCTTGATCCTCGCGGGGTCCGTGGCGCTCATCGTGTTGAAAATCGCCTTCCTGCTGCTCTTCCTCCTCGCACCCATATTCCTGCTCATCGGAATCCACCCGGGCTACGGACGCATGGTCCTGCTGCGCTGGGTCGAGCTGATGATCGGCTTCCTACTCAAACAGATCTTCGTCGTACTCCTGATCTCGCTCCTGGTCATGTGCTACGGCATGGTCATGTCCGCCAGCCTCGGCTGGGGCCTGCAGATGATCCTGCTGGCGCTCTTCACCGTGGCCCTCTTCGTCTACCGCAAGCCCTTCGCGTACCTGTTCTCCTCGGTCAACGCGAACACCTTCACCTCGCGCATCGTCAGTGACGCCGCGCAGAGCCAGGCGCTCAGCAGGAGCGCGGTGGTGCTGCCTCCGGTCGCCAACCTCAAGGCGCAGGCCTGGGGGCTGCGCCGGGGACCGCAGATCGCCGGAGCGGCGGCCGGAGTACCCGCGGGCGGGGGAGCAGTCCCGAACGGCGGTGTGGACACGGGGGTCGGCGACGAGGTCCCGGCCGACGGCGGTCCGGTCCGCGCGGACGGGGCGCGGGCACGCGGCACCGCCGGGTACGGCAGAGTCCGTGACAACGCGGCCCCGCCCCTCAACGTCACCAGGAGCGCCCCGGTCGGCGGCGGTGGCGGCACCCGGACCGCCGGGCCCGCGCGCAGCGGTGACCAGGCGCCGAGCCTCTCCGGTGGCAGCGCGGCCTCCGGTGCCATCCCACCCCGGCCCAGCGGCGGCTACACCGGTACCGGCGACAGCGGCTGGGCCTCCGTGTTCGGCACCGGTTCGGGGGGCCGCGGCGGTTCCGAGCGCCGGGACGGCGGTGGAGGCGGCGGTTCGGTGTTCGGCGGTGGCGCGCCTGCCGCCGGAAGCGGACGTGCCGCGAGTTCCGAGCGGCCCGAACCCAGCACCGGACAGGGCATCCTCGGCGGTCGCGCGGACACCCCGGCCAGGGGCAACCCGAACGCCCGGGCTTCCCGCTGGGGCTCAGCGAGGGAGCGGCGCGAACGCCCCGCCCCCCAGCGTCCCGCCCGTCCCGCACCCTCCGGCGAGAGCCGGGGCCGGGGGGACGGTGACGGCGGCTGGCTCACCGGTTCCGGCAAGCGCAGGGACGACGCCCCCATCACCCCCTTCTGGGGGGAGAGCAGTTCTTCCACGACGAGGGACCGCAAGCGGGACGTCCCCTTCTGGTTGAACGACGACTGACGAACAAAGGCACGAAGCGATGCCCAACCCTCTCCCCGAACGCGCCCAGCGGGCTGTCTTCATCGGACTGATCGTCGTGCTGGTCGTGTTCGGGCTCTACCTCAGCCTCGGAGGTTTCGGGGGCGCTGAGGAGGACGAGCCCTCCGCGGCCTCCCCGGAACCCGGAACCGCCCAGGAGGAGCCGCCGGGCGGACCCGGCGGCCCGGACGGGCTGTCCACCGTCGAGCCGAGCCCGATCCCGACCACCGCCGCCGAGGACGTGGACGTCCTCGACTGGTTCCCCTTCACGGAGGCGGAGCTCCAGGCAGCCGGGTCGGCGGCCCGGGCCTTCACCGAGGCCTACGGGACCATCGACTACACCCAGTCCCCCGAGTCCTATTACGCCTCGATGGAGGAGCTGGCCACCCCCGAGTTCGCCGGGGTTCTGGCCGAGACCAGCAGGGTCGGCGCCTTCTGGAACGAGATGGCCGAGGCCGAGGCCGTCGCCGAGGGGCGGGCCCGGGTCGACTCGGTACGGACCTTCGGCGCCGACTCGGTCACCTTCGTCGTGACGGCGCAGTCCATCACCGAGACGGGGAGCGCCGAGTTCGACGAGGACCTCGGTGAGTTCGCCGTCACCGTGGTGCGCAGCGGCGGTGCCTGGAGGGTCTTCGACTTCCAGCCCGCCGACGCCGGACAGTTCGGAGAGGAGTGACCCCGTGATCTCCCTTTTCACCCGCAGACCCTCCGACAGGGGTGCGGCGGGCCTGTGGTTCGGCGCCGCCGTCGCTGTCACGGTCGCCCTGATGACCATGTTCGCGATGCTGGTGATCCCAGTGATCACCAACACCACTCAGCAGATCGGCTCCATGATGGCGAACGGCCTGGTCTGCGGGCCGGACACGGACGCCGAGCAGCCGGATGCGAGCGGCTACGCCATGAACTCCATCCCGGAGAACTACCTGCGGATCTACACGGAGGTCGGGGAGGACCGCGGGATCCCGTGGAACATCCTGGCGGGTGTGGGCCAGGTGGAGTCCCACCACGGGCGCTGGGAGGGCCCGGGGATCACCGAGGGGCACAACGACTGGGGCGCGGCCGGACCGATGCAGTTCGGTTCCCTGGACGGCTCCGCGGCGGGCAACAGTTGGGGCGGCGAGCCCGTGCAGCCTGTGGACGAGCGCCCGGAGCAGGGGTACGGCGTCGACGGGAACGAGGACGGGATCGTCAGCGTCTACGACCCCGCCGACGCGATCCCGGCCGCCGCCGACTACCTCATCGCCCACGGCCTGAAGGAGGACGTCCGGCAGGCCGTCTACGGCTACAACCACGCCTGGTGGTACGTGGACGACGTGCTGGACTGGGCAGAGCAGTACGCGGAGGGGGAGTACGACACGTCGGGTTCCATCGAGGCCGCGGTCGCCTGCCAGCTCGACGCGCAGGGCGCCCCGATCGGGAGCGCTCCGGACGAGTTGACCCAAGCCGTGGTCGACTGGGCACTGGCCCAGCGCGGGAAGCCCTACATCTGGGGCGGTGTCGGCCCGACCGGGTTCGACTGCTCCGGTCTGATGCAGAAGGCCTACGAGAGCATCGGCGTCACCATTCCGAGGATCTCCCAGGACCAGTGGGGTTTCGGCCCCGAGGTCTCGCAGGGGGAGGAGCAGCCGGGTGACCTGGTGTTCTTCCATGTGAGTCGGGCGGGGGAACCCCCGGGGCCGGGGCACGTGGGAATGGTGATCGGTGACGGGCTGATGGTCGAGGCCTGGTGCACCAACTGCGGACCGATCGCGGTGCGCGAGTACGATGACCCCAATCGTGCGGACGTCATGGGTTTTACCCGTCCGCTGGAGCACCCTGACGTGCAGGCCCAGTTGGAGGCGCAGGACAGCCGTGGTTGACCAGAAGGCACCGCCCAGCAAGCAGGGACTGCACGGGTGGAAGGCCGCTGCGGCGGTTTTCGGGTGCGGAACCTTGGCGGCCTTCGGGGTTTTCGGAGTGCTCGTCACGATAGCCGGGCTCCTGCTCAATACAGCTTCCACCGGTGTAGAAGATCCTGAGTACTCGGTTGGTGCCGAGCAGACCGGGGAACCAAGGCAGGAACTTGAACCCGGCGGTCTAAATATCTGCGATGACTACCTACCGCGGATATCTGATATCGACATTTCCGAGTCTATTTCAAGCGAGCACTCAGACGACGCATTGGATTCTGACCTTGACGCTAGTGATGGTCGCGTTGTTTCTGGTCAGTGTTCATTTTTAGTGAACCCGATGTATGGAAATTCGACTTCCTGGAGCTTTGACTTTGACTACCATGTGATCGTTCGTGATCCAAGTGGAGACAGGGACCATTTGGCTTCTGGCCTTCTTGCTCAAAGGGTGGCGGATGCGAAGGGGTATTTTGCTTCGGTGGATTCTGAATCTGAGCACCCTTGGTCTGATAGTTCTCACTCGCTCTATGGGATGACTTCAGCCTCTGCGAGTCGATACGTTGTTGTGTCGCAGACGCGGAGCGCTGTTTATTCGGTGAGCTTCACCGGGGATAAAAATAGTGTCGAGGGAGGTGTAGTCCCGGAAGCGGATTTCGAAAGGCAAGCGAGAGACCTTGTTGAGCGCCTGCAGGGAAGACTTTTCCTGGTTATTCCTGGTTAGTAAGATGGCATGTGTTCTGTCTTGTATCGCTTAGCCCCTGCGAGGGTGATTGGAAACTGCTGTCAGGAGTTTCGGGTGGCCGTGGGCGTCCACGGCTCTGGCCCGCTCAGGCGACTCCGGCCATGAAGTGGTGGCGGCACAGGGTCGCGTACGACTCGTTGCCGCCGATGTGCACCTGCTCGCCCTCGTAGATCATGACGCCGTCCACCACGCGCGCGTTGTGGGTGGCGCGCCCGCCGCACCAGCAGCGCGCGGACACCGGCAGGACCTCGATCTTGTCGGCGAGTTCCACGAGGCGCTTCGAGCCGGGGAACAGCTGCCCCTGGAAGTCGGTGAGGATCCCGTAGCAGTACACGTCGATCCGCATCCCGTCCACCACGCCCGCGAGCTGCCCGACCTGCTTGTAGGACAGGAACTGGGCCTCGTCGCAGATGACGTACGGGGCCTTGCGGTCGGCGATGTCGTCGTACAGGTCCAGGTCGTCGCCCACCTCCACGGCGGGGGACTCCAGGCCCAGGCGGGACGAGATGATGCCCGCTCCGGCGCGGTCCTGCTTCGTGTACAGCACCCCTTCGCCGCCGCGTGAGTGGTGCTCCTGGAGGGCCATCGTGCTCTTGCCCGAGTTCATCGAACCTGTGAAGTACTTCAGCTCCGCCATGTCTCTTCCTGGGTCGCGGGCATTGGCTCTGTCGGCGGCTCGTGCCCGCAGCCGTGTGGGGCTTCCTGCCGTGGCCAGCAGCGAACATACCAGTGACGGGCCCGCTCTCCCGAACCACCGCCAGTCGTCCCGCCGACCGGTCACCGTGTTCCAGTTCGCAGGCTTCCCGGGGGCTTCCCGAGGCGCTGGGGTGCCGCGTGCAAAGAATTCCTTTTCGGTATATTCGGATGTCTCTTGTCCGAATCGTTCGGAACGGGAATCGCTGAGGGGGAAGTGACATTGCGGCGTGCCCAGGTCGCCCGGTTGGTCGAGAGCCAATGGTTCTCCAACATCGTGCTCGCGGTGATTCTGGTCAATGCCGTGATTTTGGGATGGATGACTTATGGGGGTTCCACCCTTCCGTATCTGGTGATCATCGAGTACGTCGTCGTCGGTGTGTTCGTGGTCGAGATGGCCCTCAAGATCCACGCCTGGCGGGGACGGTTCTTCCGGAGCGCCTGGAACTGGTTCGACTTCCTGGTGGTGCTGGTCTCGGTGGTTCCGGCCACCGGCCCGTTCGCAGTGCTCCGAATCCTGCGGGTGCTGCGGATCCTCAGGGTGGTCACCGCCGTCCCGCAGATGCGGCAGATCATCACCGCGCTGTTCAAGGCCATGCCGGGGGTGGGGACGGTGATCGGACTCCTCCTGGTGGTCATCTACACTTCCGCGATCATCGCCCACCAGCTGTTCGGTGAGGCCGTGCCCGAGTTCTTCGACAACCTGGGCACGTCGCTGTACACGATGTTCCTGCTGATGACGACGGAGGGCTGGCCGGACGTCTCGGACGCGGTGCTGGCGGAGCATCCGACGGCCTGGATCTTCTTCGTCGGCTACATCGTGCTGACCGCGTTCATCATGCTGAACCTGGTCATCGCGGTGATCGTCACGTCCTTGGAACAGGAGATCAGCGAGGCCCGCTGGGCCGAGGACCAGGAGCTGGAGGAGGTCCAGCACGAGGCGGTCATGAACCGGCTTTCGGAACTCGGGCAGCAGGTCGAACGCCTGGACCGCATGCTGCGCGAGCGTGACGCGGCCCCCGGCGCCGACGGCCTTGCGGGGAACGTTCAGGCGGACCGGGCGACGCAGACAGCCCAGGCCGTCCAGAAGGTCCGGCCCGGGGAACCCGCCGAGCCCGTCAGGCCGGGTAACGGGGACGCGGCGCAGCCGCCTTCCGCTTCCCCGTAGCGGAACACCCGGAAGCCCGGGGGAGGGCTTCCGGGTGTTTGCGTGTCTGTGTATCTGTGAGGTGCCTTGCGGGTCGGGCCGTTCTACTCGGTGGCCCGCAACCGCCTGGACGCCACCGCCGAGCCCGAGGTCCTGGACTGCTGGTCGGCCGTCGACCTGGACATCGACGCGTTCCCGGACACCAGCTCCACCCCGTTCATCGTCGGGCCGAGCCGCTACCAGGCCGTGGCGGCGCCCGTGGTCGTGGGGACTGGTGGACGCGATCGCCCAGCGTGCGGCCGAGCTGGCCGCGGCTCTGGGAGAGCGCCTGGCCCCGCCGCTCCTGCTGGCCCTGGACGAGGTCGCCAACACCGCGCCGCTGCCGAGCCTGCCCGCTCTGATGTCCCAGGGGCGGAGGCCGGGGCCCGGACCCGCTCTTCCCGCGGTCATCCGGCCCGCCCCGGCCCGCCAGTACTCCCCGAGCCCGGCCTACCGGTCCGCGCTGCCGTTGGAGGCCGTGCAGCGGATGCCGCCGCACGACGCGTGGCTGTGGTGGCGGTCCGAGCCGCCGCTGCAAGTGGAGACCCGGCCGGTCGGCCTCGCCGAGGGGTACCGGCGGGTCAGCGACTACATCCCGAAGCCATGACCGGGCGCCGCCGCCCGTGTCCGGACTGCGGGGCCGCCGCCCGCCGCGAGTCCGTGTTCTGTGTGGAGTGCGGTGTCCGGCTGCCGGAAAGGCGTCGCGGACGGTGGGCCGGGTACCGCGCCCGGTGGACTGCGGCCGCGGTGCGCGCGGTTCTGCCGGTGGCCGCTCTGTTACGGGTGCCCGCCTCGCTGACCGCCGATCCGAGTGCTCCGGTGGGGAGGAACTCGTCGTTGCGCCGACGTGGCCGCTCCCGGCCAAGCGGCCGGTCCCTTCGCCCCTGGTTCCGGCCCTCGCCGCGCGATAGGAACGGGTGGTAAGCACTCCTCGATACCCCCGGGAAGGCTGCTGTCCATGAGCGGCGCGCCGCGAGACGAACACCGGACCTCCGACAAGCGGAAGGAGACCATGGCGGAGCTGGTCCACTTCCACGTGGGCGGGCGCCGCGAGGACCTGAGCGGGCGTTCGTGGTCGGAGTACCCCGTCCTCCCCCTGCCCCCGCACGAGTCGGACACCGGCGAACACCCCGAACTCCTGGGCAGGAGGTTCGTCGAGGTCCCCGAATCCGGCTGGCACGCCCTGGTCGCCTGGGCGGTCGGTCCCGAGCACGCGGTCCGGTGCCCGGAGCGGCGCACGCCCTCCCCGGTGCACGTGACCTGTGAGAGCCGCGGAAGGCGCGTCCAGCGGTGGGAGGAGAGGACGCGCACCGACCGGGCGGGCGTCGACCACGGCATCGACGACTTCCTGACGGAGGCCGGGGCCCCGCCCCAGCCGTGCGGTTACCGGTGGTTCGCCGAGCTGCCCGAGGGGTTGCGCGACGGCGATCACCTCTTCGGCTCCTTCTCGTCCCACCTGGCCTCGGTCGGCTCGGACGAGCGGGACTCGCCGGGGATGCGCCGGGCTATGAGGAACCTGGCCCGCCGCCTGTACGGCGACGCCGCCCGGTCCGCGTTCCCGGACCCGCCCGGCGGCCACTGAGGGGTGTTCGGGGGGCGGTCCCGCGCGGCGCGGCGAAGCACGGGGCGGCGGGGTACGCCCGTACGGGGTGACAGCGCGAGGACCGGGGCGCTCAGCGGCCGGTCGGCCGGGCCGGGCACGGCGTCGTCGGGCCCGCGCGGCGCCTCACGCCGTGACGGCCTCCACGAGGCCGCGGCGCTCACCGGGTTCCTCGGGCCGCAGCGCACGGGACACCCCGAGCAGGTCGGTGGGCGTGCCCGGCTCCGGGATCAGGCTCGCCACCGTGCCGTCGCCGAGGCGCGTGCGCAGCTCGCTCGGGTGGCCGTCGGCGTGGTGCACGACCACCGCCTCGCCCAGGTCGCGGCACCACGTGCCGGGGAAACCGCAGCCCTCGTCCAGCCCGGCGTCGGCCGAACGCGCGCCGTCCCACGTCAGCACGTGCAGCGGCGCCCCGTTCCCGTCGCGGTAGGTCAGGCGCAGACCGTCCTCCACCTCGTGCACCTGGGCCAGCGACCAGCCCGGGTGGTCCAGCACCGCGATGGTCCGCTCGAAGGACATGATCTGCGCCCGCGAACGCTCGTCGGCCGCCCGGGCGAGCACCGCGTCCCCCACGGCGGGCAGCGCCGCCAGCAGCGCGGCGATCACCGCCACGGCGGGCAGCACCCCCGGACGCCAGCGGTCGGACGGCAGGTCCAGCAGCATCGAGGCGCCCATTCCCAGCGTCGCGACGGTCCCTGACAGGAAGGCGGTGTTGGCGGCCGTCCCCCATGGCAGCGGCATGACCTCCGGGGCCAGGAACGCCGCGACCACGGGCGTGACCACGGCGGTGGCCGTCACGAGCGCGGCCGACGCGAAGGGGTGGTTCACGCCGGACCTCTCCAGCCACTGGGCCGAGAGCCAGAACATGAGCAGGACGCCCCCGGCGACCACCGGCGCGAGCAGCAGCACCCCCTGGCCCGCGCCGCTCATCGTCAGGGCGCGGGCGGTGTCCCAGACCCCCACGGGGAACAGGGACATCAGCGGAGCCCCCACCAGGCACAGGGCGAGCGTCGCGCCGACCGCGGCGACCCGGGGCCGACCCGATGGTGCTCGTGGCAGCACACCGTCCAAGGCCGCATCATCCTCCTGGCGGAAATGACACGTTACGCCTCTTGTGGCTTGGGGGCCAGATGTGCAAGGCGGGGTTCGGGCTTGACCCTGACGCCCCCTGAGCCGTCAGTGGACCAAGATCCGGTAATCCGCCGCCCCCGCGGCGGTCAACGACCGCCCCCGCCGATCCCTACTCGCCCAACTGGCGGCGGAACGGCCTGCGCGCGGCGTTGAACTGCGCCCAGGACGGGTCGAGCTGGCTGCGCAGCTTGACCTCCCCCTCTGACCAGTCCGTCAGCACGGCCTCGAACTCGGGCAGCACACCCGAGTCCGGGGCCAGGTAGTAGCGGTAGTCGCGCCTGCCGCCCACGGTCTGGCGCATGAACAGCGCGCCGTTGTCCCCCAGCACGCCCGAGATCCGTGCCTCCAGGTCGTCCAGTGCCGAGGCGGAGGCGCCTGTGGGCAGCCTGTCCTCGTCCGTGTGCGTGTACGGCACGATCACCTGCACGAACAGGGTGAACGCCGGGAAGTCGCGACGGGTCAGCGGGTGGCGGAGCACGATCTCCACCGCGCCCTGGAGGGGGATGCGCCCGTGCAGTGTCGCCCAGCCGCCCGACCCGCCCAGCATGTCCGCCATCTGCCGCACCACGGCGGGCATCGACGTGGGCGGCAGCGGGTCCAGCGGCGGCTCGTCCAGCGGCGCCGTCTCACCGATCCACCGCACCCGGTCGTCCTCGCCCAGCGCCAGCAGGGTGACGTGCTCGGCCAAGGCGGCGCGCGTGCTCTCCGGCAGGAACATGTTGTCGGGGTGGTACACGCCCACCTCGACCCTGCCGGTCGCGTGGTCGACCCGCATGGACACCGACACGTGCGACAGGTCGAGCTCGTGGTCGTCCAGGTCGACGGTGGAGGAGAGCTGGTCGTGGTCGGCGGGCCGCACCGGCCGGAACAGCCACCGGGGGTCCTCGGGGGCCGAGCGCGCCCAGCGCTCGGACAGGATGCGCGCCTCCTCCGAGCCGCCGGGGCGCAGCGTGAGGGCGTAGGCGGGGCCGTCGGTCAGCCGGGATGGGTCGTCCAGGGCGGCCAGTTGCTCCAGGAGTTTGCCCGGGTCCACGTCGGTCGACAGGTCGAGGTCCTCCAGGCCGCCGCTCGGCTTCGGTGCGCGGCCCACCTCCCACTCCATGTCCGGGTGGATGGAGCTGACCAGCGCGGTGACGCGCTCGGACACCTCGGTGGGCACGGGCTGGTCCGACTCGACCGCGCTGGCCAAGGCCTCGCGTTCGGCGGGCCAGGCGTCCCAGAAGGCGGTGACTGAGGAGGTGGAGTCGGCGGATCGGCGACGACGGAACAGAGCCATGCCCCGATTTTCGCAGAAGCGGACGACCACACTCGCCGCCGCGTCCGGGGTCGTCCGGCCGACGCTCGGCCGTCCCCGGAGCGCGGCCCGGCCCCACCCCCGGGCGCCGCCGTACCTGCCCGCCGGGTCTGCCCTTCGACCCCCGGTACTGGCCCTGTGCCCCCCGTCTCGGGTCCTGCCTCGCACGGCCGGGGACCCCGTCCCCGCCACGAGCGCATACCCTGGACCCACTATGACTTTGCGTGTACTCGCCGCCATGTCGGGCGGGGTCGACTCCGCGGTCGCCGCGGCCCGTGTGGCCGAGGCGGGCCACGACGTCACCGGTGTCCACCTGGCGCTCTCCAAGAACCCGCAGTCCTACCGCACGGGCGCGCGCGGCTGCTGCACCGTTGAGGACTCCCACGACGCGCGGCGGGCCGCCGACGTCATCGGCATCCCCTTCTACGTGTGGGACATGTCGGAGGAGTTCGACCGCGAGGTCGTGCAGGACTTCGTGGCCGAGTACGAGGCGGGCAACACCCCCAACCCGTGCCTGCGCTGCAACGAGAAGATCAAGTTCGAGGCGGTGCTGGACCGGGCCGTCGCCCTGGGCTTCGACGCCGTGGCCACCGGACACCACGTCCGCAAGGTCGACGGGCGCCTGGTGCGCAGCGTGGACGCGGCCAAGGATCAGTCCTACGTGCTGGGCGTGCTCAACGCCGAGCAGTTGGAGCACGCGGTGTTCCCGCTGGGGGACTGCACCAAGGACGAGGTGCGCGCGGAGGCCGAGCGGCGCGGCCTGTCGGTGGCGGACAAGCCCGACAGCCACGACATCTGCTTCATCGCCGACGGTGACACGGCGGGTTTCCTCAACCGGCGCATCGGCGAGCGGCCGGGTCCGATCCGGGACGAGGACGGCGCGGTGGTGGGCACGCACAACGGCTCGCACACCTTCACCGTGGGCCAGCGCAGGGGCCTGGGCCTGGGCGGCGCCGCCCACCCGCGGTACGTGCTGTCCATCGAGCCGGTCGACAACTCCGTCACGGTGGGGCCGCGGGCCTCCCTGCGGGTGGACGCCATCACCGGGGTGCGCCCGGTGTGGAGCGGCAGCGAGCCCCTGACCGGGCCGACCGACTGCCACGTGCAGTTGCGCGCCCACGGCGAGGTATACGCGGCGAGCGTGTGGCAGCGCGAGGGCGACGGCGGCCCCGAACTGGTCGTCCGGCTCGCCGAGCCCGCGTCCGGCGTGGCCACCGGACAGGCCGTGGTGGTCTACCAGGGCGACACGGTGCTGGGGTCGGCCACGATCTCCGCCACCTCCAGAACCGGGGCCGCGGTCTGAGGGAGGCCGGTTCGGCTGTCCGCGCGAGCGTGTGCACGGGTCGCCCGGAGGGCCGCCCGGAGGGCCGCCCGGAGGGCGCGACGGCGGCGGAGTGGGCTGTCCCACCTGGTTCGTCGCCCGCGGTCCCTTGCCGAACTTAGGTAAGGCATAGCATAGTTGCGGGGCGAGGTGAGGGGGCCTGCCCATGCCGGAGTTCGATTTCCTCGACGGCCAGCCGTTCTGGATCGTCTACTTCACGCTGCTCGGCGTGGTCCTGTGCCGTGCCCAGGCCACCTACTGGATCGGCCGCGGCCTGGGTGCCGGGGTGACCCGCAGCCGTACGGGCGCCAGACTCGGCCCCCGGCTGGACGCCGCCCGGCGGCGCATCGACCGCTACGGCGCGCCCGTGGTCACCCTGAGCTTCTGCACCGTCGGCGTGCAGACCGCCGTCAACCTCGCGGCGGGCGCGATGCGCATGCGCTTCCCGCGCTACCTCGCCGCGATGTTCGTCGGCTCGCTGATCTGGGCGGGCCTGTGGGGCGTGGTCATCGGCGGCCTGGTGGGCACCTGGCTCTCCCTGTTCCTCGACTCGCCGTGGGCGGCCCTCGGCGTGGCCGCGCTGGCCGCGGCGGTCGTGGCCGTGATGGTGCTGCGCGCCCGCCGCTCCCGCACCGCCGAGCACGCCCCCGAGGAGCCCGAGGGCGCCGCCGCCCCCCACCGTGCCTCCGCGGGTTAGCCCCGACGCGTCCCGACGGTAGCGCCCGCCCGGGCCGCGTTGCCCTAACCTTGGGCGATGTGAGCGAACAGCACCCCTACCCCTGGCCCGCCGCGTCCTCCACCGGGGTCGGCTCCTGGCCGGGAGAGGACCCCGACGAGGCTATGCGCACCGTCCTCGGCGAACTCCCCGACCTGCCCCACCTGCCCGAGCTGCCCGCGCGCGGCGTCGGCGCCGACATGGTCGGCCGCACCTGCGGCCTCCTGGTGGAGTTCCCCGTGGAGGTCCAGCCCAGCGGCTGGCGGGTCGCCGACAGCCCCGGTCGCGACCTGGGCCGCGCGGCCGGCCTCATGTCCTACGACCTCGACGCCCTCACAGAGCACGCCCACGGCTTCACCGGCACCCTCAAGGTGCAGGTAGCGGGGCCGTGGACCCTGGCCGCGTCGGTCGAGCTGCGCAACGGCCAGCGCCTGGTCTCCGACCCGGGGGCCTGCCGGGACCTGGCCGAGTCGCACCTGGAGGGCGTCCTCGCGCACCTGGCCGAGGTCCGCAGGCGGGTCCCCGGCGCCCGGCTCCTCGTCCAGGTCGACGAACCCTCCCTGCCCGCGGTCCTGCTGGGCGCCCTGCCCACCGCGAGCGGCTACGGCCGCCTGCCCGCCGTCGACCGGGTGCGCGTCGAGGCCGCCCTGCGCCTCCTCTTCGCCGCTATCGAGGGCACCGGGGCGGTCCCCGCCGCGCACTGCTGCGCCCCGGGTGTCCCCGTCGACCTGCTGCGCCGCAGCGGCGCCCGCGCGCTGAGCCTCAACGCCCTCCTCCTCACCCGCGACCACGACGAGACGGTCGGCACGGCCGTGGAGGCGGGCACCGGACTCCTGCTCGGGGTGGTTCCCCCCACCGACGACGCCGCGCCCGCGCGGACCGCACGAATGTCCGACCCCGCCGCTACTGTCGATCCTGTTCGCGAGTTGTGGAACCGGCTGGGATTCTCCCCCGACCTGCTCTCCCGCGCGGTGGTCACCACGCCCACGTGCGGGCTGGCGGGCGTCTCTCCCGGCCACGCGAGGGCGGCCCTGGACGCCTCCCGAGCCGGTGCCCGGGTCCTGCGGGACGAGCCCCGAAGGTAGCGCCCGCAGCAGGCGAGCACGAGAGCGAGAAAGGTACCGAGTGAGCGCGCCCGACACCACCACCCACATCCCCGACGAGGTTCGCGCCCGGCACACCGAGCTGTGCCAGGAACTGGACGACCACAGTTACCGGTACTACCTGGGCACACCGGTGGTCTCCGACGCCGAGTACGACGCCCTCATGCGTGAGCTGGTCGGCATCGAGGACTCCTACCCCGCCCTGGTCACCCAGGACTCGCCCACGCAGAAGGTCGGCGCGCCCATCAGCGTCGACTTCGCCGCGGTCGAGCACCTGGTGCGGATGGAGAGCCTGGGCAACGCCTTCGACGTCGACGAGCTCAACGCCTGGGCCGACCGGGCCGGCGCCGAGGTGCCCGTCAGCGGCTACCTGTGCGAGCTCAAGATCGACGGCCTGGCCGTGGACCTGGTGTACGAGAAGGGCCGCCTCGTGCGCGCCGCCACCCGCGGTGACGGGCGCGTCGGCGAGGACATCACCCTGAACGTGCGCACCATCGGGGTCGTCCCCGAACGCCTGGACGAGAGCGTGCGCCCCGCACCCGAGCTGTTGGAGGTGCGCGGAGAGGTCTTCCTGCCGGTGGAGGACTTCGGAAAACTCAACGAGCGCATCACCGCCTCGGGCGAGCACACCCCCTTCGCCAACCCCCGCAACGCCGCCGCCGGGTCGCTGCGCCAGAAGGACCCCCGAGTCACCGCCACCCGGCCGCTGTCGATGATCGTGCACGGCGTGGGCGCCTACTCTCCGGCGGAGGGCGGCGGCGGGGACGTGGCCTTCACCAGCCAGTCGCAGGCCTACCGGCTGCTGGGGGAGTGGGGGCTGCCGCTCAGCGACCGCTACCGGGTCGTCACCACTATGGACGGGGTCCGCGAGTACGTGGGGTACTACGCGGCCAACCGCCACGAGCCCGCCTACGAGATCGACGGCATCGTCGTCAAGGTCGACGACTTCGCCCTGCAGCGGCGCCTGGGCTCCACCAGCCGCGTCCCGCGCTGGGCGATCGCCTACAAGTACCCGCCCGAGGAGGTCACCACCCGCCTGATCGACATCAAGGTGGGCGTGGGCCGCACCGGGCGCGTCACCCCCTACGGGGTCATGGAGCCGGTGGTCGTGGCCGGGTCCGAGGTCGAGTTCGCCACCCTGCACAACGCGCGCGAGGTCGAGCGCAAGGGCGTGCTCATCGGCGACACGGTCGTGCTGCGCAAGGCGGGCGACGTCATCCCCGAGATCGTCGCCCCTGTGCTCGACCGACGCGACGGCACCGAGCGGGCCTTCGCCATGCCCGAGTCCTGCCCCGAGTGCGGTACCGCACTCGGCCAGCAGAAGGAGGGCGACGTCGACCTGCGCTGCCCCAACGCCCGTTCCTGCCCGGGCCAGTTGCGCGAGCGCCTGTTCTTCGTGGCCAGCCGCAAGGCCCTGGACATCGAGGCCCTGGGCTACGTGGCCGCCACCGCCCTCACCCAGCCGCTGGAGCCCGCCCGGCCGCCGGTGCGCGACGAGGGCGACCTGTTCGACCTCACCGTCGACATGCTGCTGCCGATCCGCACCCACGTGCTCGACCCCGACACCACCGAGCCCAAGACCGACTCCAAGACCGGCGAGCCCAAGGTGGTGTCCTTCTTCGCCAACAAGAAGGGCGAGCCCAAGAAGACGGTCGATAAGCTCTTCGAGCAGTTGGAGGAGGCCAAGTCCAAGCCGCTGTGGCGGGTGCTGGTGGCGCTGTCCATCCGGCACGTGGGTCCGCGGGCGGCGGAGGACCTGGCCCGCCACTTCCGCTCCATGGACGCCATCCGCGCGGCCAGCGAGGAGGAGTTGGCGGCGGTCGACGGCGTCGGCCCGACCATCGCCGCCTCCATCCGCGAGTGGTTCGCGGTGGACTGGCACGCCGAGATCGTCCGCAAGTGGACCGAGGCCGGGGTGCGCATGGAGGACGAGGACGACGGCTCCAGGCCGCGTCACCTGGAGGGAGTCACCGTGGTGGTGACCGGTTCCCTGGAGGGTTTCAGCCGGGACGGGGCCAAGGAGGCGATCGCCGAGCGCGGCGGCCGGGCCACGGCGTCGGTGTCCAAGAAGACCGGTTTCGTGGTGGTCGGCGACAACCCCGGCTCCAAGTACGACAAGGCCGTCAAACTGGGGGTGCCGGTCCTGGACGAGGAGGGCTTCCGCGTCCTGCTGGAGGCCGGTCCGGAGGCGGCCGAGTCCAGGCGCGTCAACCCCGCGCCCGAGGAGTCCGACGCCGAGGCCGACACCGAAGCCGTCCCCGGGTCAGCCGAGACCGGATCGGCCCCGAACGCCGCCGACGAGGAGGCCGTCAGGGGCGGGGCCTGAGGGGAGGGGCCGCACCCCCTGAGCGCGGCCGCGGGAGCCGGGGCGTGCCGGACCCGCAGCCGTGTCGGTCCCGCGTACCTTTTCGGGGATCTCTCACCACGCACAGCCCGGCCTTGGTTAACTGATAGTTCCCGGCAAGCGACAGTTGGTGACGAAACCGCGTAAGGTGGACAGTAACGCACAGGATGCGGGTGTATCCGAAACCGGAATTCGGCCATGAGGGGTGGCCGGGCGCCGGGAACCCCGAACAGGAGCGGCGGCACCGTCCGGCGCCGCCGTACTCCGCGGCCCCCTCACAAGGACCAGGCATGAAGGATCCCAACAGCACAAGGGACATCGCTCCCCGGGCCGGGACACCGCTCTGGCTGTACATGCTGGGCGCCACGGCCGCCGGTGCGGTCCTGCTCCTCGTCTCCGGCCTCGGCCTGGGGACGGACGAACTGCGCGCTCTCGCCGTCGAACCGCTCACCTGGGTTCTGCTGTGCATGATCGTCCTCGGCGAGCTGCGCCCCCTCACACTCCCCGGCCAGGCGCCCGGCGACGGCGTGCCCACCTCGCTGCCCTTCTCGCTCGCGCTCGTCATCCTGCACGGCCTGCCCGTGGCCGCCCTGGCCCAGGTCACCGCCACCGCGGTCGCCGGGTTCGCGCGCGGCCACGCCCCCCACCGCATCGCCTTCAACGCCGCCCAGTACACGCTCTCGCTCGGCGTCGCCGACGCCGTCCTGCGCCTGCTGCTGCCCGGAACCGTCCAGGGCACGTGGCTGCCCGCCGCGGGCGAACTCCTGACCGTCGCCCTCGCCGGGGCGGGCTACTTCGCGGTCAACCGCGTCCTGGTCCTGTGCGCGGTGGCCATGCACGAACGCGTGCCCCTGCGACAGGTCATGTCCAAGGGCCTGGCCCAGCAGCTGCACGTCAACGGCGTCCTGCTCAGCCTCACCCCGCTCGTGGTCGTGGCCGCGACCCACTCGGTGCTCTACGTCCCCCTGTTCGCGCTCCCGCTCGGCGCGCTCTACACGAGCGCCATGCTGTCGGTCCAACGCGACCACCAGGCCAACCACGACGAACTCACCGGCCTGGCCAACCGCAAGCTCCTCACCCTGCGCGCCCGCGAGGAGATCGCCCACGCCCAGCAGCGCGGCGGCAGCGTCGGCCTGCTCCTGCTCGACCTCGACCGGTTCAAGGAGGTCAACGACACCCTGGGCCACCCCACCGGTGACCGCCTCCTCCAGACCGTCGCGCGCAGGCTCACCCACAGCGTCCGACCCGGAGACCTCGTCTCCCGCCTGGGCGGGGACGAGTTCGCCGTCCTGCTGCCCCAGGTCCGCGACAACGACTCCGCGTGCGAGGTGGCCTTCCGGCTGCGCGGCGCCCTCGCCGAACCGGTCCGCCTGGACGGCATGGACTTCGACCTCCAGGCCAGCATCGGCATCGCCCTGCACCCCCACGACGCCCCCGACTTCGCGCTCCTCATGCAGCGCGCCGACGTCGCCATGTACGTCGCCAAGGCCGACCGCACCGGCGTGGAGTCCTACGACCCCGGCAAGGACCGCAACTCCACCGCCCGGCTCAGCCTCTACACCGAACTGCGCCGCGGCCTGTCCGAGGGCGCACTGGAGATGCACTACCAGCCCAAGGTCGACCTGGGCGACGAACGCCCCGTCGGCCTGGAGGCCCTGGCCCGCTGGCGCCACCCCACCCGCGGGCTGCTCACCCCCGAGGAGTTCATACCGGTCGTGGAGCAGTCCAACCTGCTGCGCGCCTTCACCGGCCAGGTCCTGGACATCACCCTGGCCCGTGCCGCTTGCTGGCACGCCGAGGGCCTCGACCTGCCCGTCGCCGTCAACCTCGGCGTACGCGAACTGCTCGACCCCGCGCTGCCCCCCACCGTCGCCTCCGCGCTGCGCGAGCACGGCGTACCGGCCGACCGGCTGGTCCTGGAGATCGGCGAGCACGCGCTGATCACCGACACCGAAGCCGCCACCGCGGCGGTCCGCCGCCTGCGCGACCTCGGCGTGGGCCTGTCCCTGGACGACTTCGGCACCGGCCACTTCACCCTCGCCCAGCTCGCCGGCCTGCCCCTGGACGAGGTCAAGATCCACGAGTCCTTCACCGCCCGCCTGGTGGACCGGACCGACAACGGCCACACCGTCGTCCGGGCGGCCATCGCGCTGGTCAAGGCGCTGGGCATGCGCGCCACCGCCGAGGGCGTCCAGAGCGGCGAACTCGCCCGCGCCGCCCGCGACACCGGCTGCCACGCCGCCCAGGGCCACCACTTCTCCGCACCGCTGACCGCGCGGGAGGTCACCGACTGGGTCGCCGCCCGCGACGGCGGGACCGCGGCCGGCACCCGCGTCTGACCGGGGAGCCGCCGGACGGCGCCGGCCCGGGGGCCCGACCGTCGGCCGACCGGCGCCGGGACCGACCCCGGAGCCATAGGATTGATCCCGATAGTCCTTCCGCCGAAGAAACGGTTCGCATTCCATGACCGCCATCACCCGCGATGAGGTCGCGCACCTCGCCCGGTTGTCGCGGCTGGCGCTCGACGAGAGCGAGCTCGACACGCTCGCCGCCCAGCTCGGTGACATCCTGACCGCCGTGGCCAAGGTGCAGGAGGTCGCCCAGGGCGACATCCCGCCCAGCTCGCACGCCCTGCCGCTGACCAACGTCTACCGCCCCGACGAGGCCAGGCCCGGCCTCGCCCACGACCAGGCACTGGCCGGTGCCCCGGCGGTGGAGGACCAGCGCTTCCGGGTTCCGCGGATCCTCGGGGAGGGTGAGTAGCGGTGAGCGACGTCATCAGCCTGACCGCCGCCGAACTCGGCGAGGCCATCAGGGAGGGGCGGGTGACCTCCGAGGAGGCCACCACCGCCTACCTGGACCGGATCGAGTCCGTGGACGGCGAGATCAACGCCTTCCTGCACGTTCGCCGCGAGACCGCGCTCGAGCAGGCCCGCGCGGTGGACGCCCGCCGCGCCGCCGGTGGGGAACTGGGCCCGCTCGCCGGCGTCCCGGTCGCCCACAAGGACGTGTTCACCACCGAGGACATGCCCACCACCGCCGCCTCGAAGATCCTCGAGGGCTGGCAGCCGCCCTACGACGCCACCGTCACCGCGCGCCTGCGCGAGGCCGGTCTGGTCATCCTGGGCAAGACCAACATGGACGAGTTCGCCATGGGCTCCTCCACGGAGAACTCCGCCTACCAGGTCACCCGCAACCCGTGGGACACCGACCGTATCCCGGGAGGCTCCTCCGGCGGCTCCTCCGCGGCCGTGGCCGCCTTCGAGGCGCCCCTGGCCACCGGCACCGACACCGGCGGCTCCATCCGCCAGCCCGCCGCCGTGTGCGGCCTGGTCGGCGCCAAGCCCACCTACGGCGGCTCCTCCCGCTACGGGATGATCGCCTTCGCCTCCTCCCTGGACACCCCGGGCCCCTTCGCGCGCAACGTGCTCGACGCCGCCCTGCTCCACGAGGCCTTCTCCGGGCACGACCCGCGCGACTCCACCTCCATCGACGCCCCGGTCCCGCCGGTCGTGGACGCCGCCCGCCTGGGCGACGTCGAGGGCCTGCGCGTGGGCGTGGTCAGCGAACTGGACAGCGACGGCTTCCAGCCGGGCGTGCGCCAGCGCTTCCACGAGACGCTGGAACTGCTGGAGTCCCTGGGCGCGAAGATCGTGGAACTGTCCTGCCCGAGCTTCGACGCCGCCCTGTCGGCGTACTACCTCATCGCGCCCAGCGAGTGCTCGTCCAACCTCGCCCGCTTCGACGCCATGCGCTACGGCCTGCGGGTGGGCGACGACGGCACGCGCAGCGCCGAGGAGGTCATGTCGCTGACCCGGGCGCAGGGCTTCGGCCCCGAGGTCAAGCGCCGCATCATGCTGGGCACCTACGCCCTCTCCAGCGGCTACTACGACGCCTACTACGGCAGCGCCCAGCAGGTGCGCACGCTGATCAAGCGCGACTTCGACGCCGCCTTCGAGAACGTGGACGTGCTGGTCTCGCCGACGACGCCGACCACGGCGTTCCCGATCGGCGAGCGCGCCGAGGACCCGATGGCCATGTATCTGGCCGACCTGTGCACGATCCCGTCCAACCTGGCCGGGAACGCGTCGCTGTCGGTGCCGTGCGGCCTGGCCCCGGAGGACGGCCTGCCCGTCGGCTTCCAGATCATGGCCCCGCCCCTGGCCGACGACCGCACCTACCGGGTCGCGGCCGCGGTAGAGCGCGCGCTGACCGAGCGCGACGGCGACCTGCTGGCACGCAGCCCCTACGCGGTCGCCCGCTAGGAGCCGGCCGCCGCGGAGTCGTCGAGCGCCCGCCGTCCCGGTGAGGGGCGGCGGGCGCTGTGCTGTCGGCGCCCGGGAGCTCCTGGGAGCCGACAGCGGTTGCGTTCGCTCCGGGAGCTCGGGGATCCGGGAACCCGGGGGCGGGGGAAGCC